>NZ_JBQLZL010000073.1:0-15896 GCF_052168255.1 Almyronema sp.
TGCAGAGCAAAGACTATTCAATTCAAAATCGAAAATCCAAAATCGAGAATTGATATTACTCAGCAAATGATTCACGATTAGCTGAGCCTTCAGGTTCTGCGGCTAGGGTTTGGGCTACCACAGTCGCCGCTGCACAAGCCGCAGGGGTGGAGAGTTCGGCAGCTTCTGCGTTAGGGTTGGGGATGCTAGCAATGCAGGGGTGGCTGGTTTGTTCGAGGATAGGCGAAGCGAGACGTAAGTTTTCGCTATAGCTAAGCTGCAAAGGCTTACGATCAGGGCGGGATAGCTTAGAGGCGGTTGGCTCAATGGCCTCTGCGGCGGGGTGATCTAAGCGATCGCCTGAAATATTAGCAGCGAGTTCTGCTGGCTGTGGATTTAAGCTCGCGGCAGCGGTAGGCAGTTCGCCTTGCTCAGCGGCTTGAGGGGGGAGCGGAGCCGTAACGGGTGGCACAGCTAAAGGAGAAACGTTCGCCGCAGTTGTATCAGCCGCTGCGGCGGCGAGGACAGTATCCACAACGGCAGCTACGGTTGTAGCTCGACGGGTTGCAGCAAACTGCGGTGCTGTTTCGGCTGGCGCTGGCTCGATCGGGAGCGCTGGCCGAGGCGGGGTAGCGGTCAATAGACTAGGCAGGGCTGGCAACAAGGCTGAGGGCTGAGGGGTGGCGGTGAGGGTCGCAGGTATAGGTTGGGCTGGAGCGACCGAGACGCGGCTAGCCGGAGCCGGAGCCAAAACAGGTGGGCTGAGATCGGGGCGAATAGGAATAGGGGGTAAATTGTTGAGCGCCGAAGATGTCAGCGCCAGTTGGGGAGATGGCGCTGAACCTGCAGCGATCGCTGGCAGCTTTAACAAGGGCGGGGTTAGCCCTGAACCAGTTGACCCTACAGCCAGATCAACCTCAGGCGGGGCGATCGTGCTGGCCGTTTTAAGCTTGAGCAAGTCATGGCCGAAGGTGAGATCGCTATAGCGATCGCTTGAGGTATCGGTTTCCCAAGTCCAGCGAGCCTCTTCGCCTTGGCGACAAGCCGTGAGGGCGGCAAACCCTAAAAGGGCGATCGCGGAGCTACGCATTCAGTCTCCCCCTTTGGTCAGTTGGTTTTTCGATAGCTGGATAGATTTACAGGTAGGCGGGGCGCTATCAGGAAAATTTCTGAGGCGGGGGACAAGCTTTTTTACCCAAACAGCCCAAACGTAAGGGGAGGAAAGCTAGGTTCCTCCCCTTACGTCTCAATGACTGTCGATACCTAAGCGCCAGATCTATCCGACGCCTAATCTGAAACAACCGCAAGGGCAAGCTTTTGGGGTTTTTGCCCTTGGGAGTTGTGGGTTAATTAGACAGTGGCGGGTTGAGGTTCCGGTTTGGGCGGTTCGGTGTTAGCGATCGCCTCGACAACGCGATCGGCAAAGGTGGCGTCAACCTGACGAAACAGATCGATTTGCCGATCTTGAATTTGCTGCATACAGCGGCCTAAGCTACCAGCAATATTGTGAATTAGCCGCTCTTTCTCGCCAGCGTCCAGCATGTTATAGAACATCCGTGGCTGATCGAAATGATCAGGTTCGTCAAGTTCAATTCGGTCGGCCAGCCCTTCGACGTGATACGGGGGCGCTTTAGCGTTTTCATCCGCCTTGGGATAGTCGTGGTGAGTAGGATGATAATTAATCCGTGAACCGTTATTATCATCTACGCGCATAAAGCCGTCTCGGTAAGGCGTGTTGGCCTGAGTGGCATGTGGCCGATTCACCGGAATGGTGTCGTAGTTGACACCAAGACGATAACGGTGGGTATCGGCGTAAGACATAATCCGCGCTTGCAACATGCGATCGGGCGACCAAGAGACACCGGGTACGACGTTTCCGGGCGAAAAGGCGGCCTGCTCAACTTCGGCAAAGTAGTTTTCTGGATTGCGGTTTAATTCTAGTTTGCCGACGCGCTGTAGGGGGAAGTCGCCATGAGGCCAAACTTTGGTCAGGTCAAACGGATTCCAGGGGAAGTTGGCGGCTTGCTCGTCTGTCATCGTCTGGATGTGCATCGTCCAAGACGGAAAGTTGCCCTGATCAATAGCGTTATAGAGGTCTTTGGTCGCCCAGCGGGGTTCAATTCCCTGCATGTGCATCCACTCGGCTTCAGTGAAATTTTTAATCCCTTGATCCGTCTTGAAGTGGAATTTCACCCAAATCCGCTCATTGTCAGCGTTGATCAGGCTGAAGGTGTGGCTACCATAACCATTCATGTGTCGCCAGCCCATAGGGGCACCGCGATCGCCCATAAGCCACATCACCTGATGCAAACTCTCTGGTGAAAGCGACCAAAAATCCCACCACATTTCGTGCTGTCGCCAGTTTTCTTGGGGGTGTTCTTTTTGCGATCGAATGAAGTCCATAAACTTCATGGGGTCGCGCACAAAGAAAATCGGCGTATCGTTGCCGACTAAATCCCAGTTGCCTTCTTCGGTATAAAGCTTGATGGCAAAGCCGCGTAGATCTCGGTAAACGTCAGAGCCACCCTTCGATTTGGCCACCGTCGAGAAGCGGACGAACACTTCAGTTTCTTTGCCCACTTCAGCAAACAGCTTGGCCTTAGTCAGGTGGGTAATGTCGTCGGTTACCGTAAAGGTGCCATAGGCTCCTGAGCCAACTGCATGCACGACTCGTTCCGGAATACGCTCCCGGTTAAAGTGAGCCATCTTTTCGATTAGCGTGTAATCTTCTAGCAAGAGCGGCCCACGTCTGCCAACCGACTTAGATACCTCATTACTGGGAACGGGAATGCCAGCGGCATTAGTCAAAATATTGTCTTTTTCAGCCAAGGTAATATCCTCGCTTTGAATACACAAGCGTCTTGGGTATTACTGTAGTGTGATCTTTAAAGTTTCAACATCTCACTTAAGATGGGACGAAAATGGCGCTTAAGATAGATGCGGTTTAGTTTATAAACTGGCTAACAGCTAAAAGGCGCAAAAAAGCTGAGCTAACAAGTAGAAAAAGATAGAAATTTTTTGCTGCCCACGGTGTTATCCTGCGGCTCACTTTTAGATGCTCTTTAGCTTTTTCGCTGCATTTTTTGTCTGAAAGGATTTTTTCTATCTTTTGTAAATTCGCTATTAACTTTTTATAAGACTGGCTACAGTTTGTCAAAATGTTTCTCCCGGCAGACGGGCGCAAGGCTGAAGTCACTCTGTTGAGAGAGGAAGACGACCGTCGGTTTTGATTACGCTAAAACAGGTAAAAATAGAATGCTGCAGCTTTTAGCTGTTGGCAAGGAGTCTTAAAATTATGGCTAACGAGCAAAAAGATAATAAGTCTTACGCTGAAAAAAACGAAGAGCGGATTGAAAGAGCGGTTGACAAAATTGAAGAAACCGCAGGTAAAGAGGTCGAGAACAAGTCTACTAAAGAAAGTAAGTAGATTGGGTTTGATCTAGTTTGATTTAAGCTCTAACCGTTTAGCGGCTGTTTGAAAAGATATCTGCTGCCTAGCAAAACGGTTTAGATCCCCTTGAATCTCTCTTAAAAAGGGGGGCTTTCGAGCCGATCTCTTTTTTCAAAGGGGGCTAGGAGAGATCAATGAATGCTTAAAACAGCAACCACTAGCTTTCCAGACACCCTCTTAGGGCGCTTCTAAAACAGGAGCGCCTTTTTGCTTTTTCAAGCTATGAAGAAAGTAGGGTAGATGATAACTGATAGAGCGCTAGGGCTAAAACTTTTCACTCAAAAGCAAAGCCAGGTTGGGGTTGGGTTTATGATGATAAAAACTTCAAAAGCGTATTTCTGTGAGTGGCAAGGTTTACCTGGTGGGTGCAGGGCCAGGGCGGCTGGCGTATTTGACGGTTCGTGGGCAGCAGCTTTTGCAACAAGCAGAGGTACTCATTCATGATGCTTTGGTGGGTGTGGAGTTGCGATCGCTAATTGCGTCTACCTGTCAGCAGTTTGATGTGGGTAAGCGGGGCGGCAAACCGAGCACCCCTCAGGCAGAAATCAATCAGCTTTTGGTAACGCAGTGCCAGCAGGGTAAACAAGTGGTGCGGCTTAAAAGCGGCGATCCGTTTGTCTTTGGCCGAACTCCGCAAGAGATTCAGGCGCTAAAGGCAGCTAACTGCGCTTTTGAGGTGGTTCCTGGTCTGTCTTCTGCCCTGGCTGCGCCCCTATTAGCGGGCATTCCGCTGACTGATCCGGTGTTGAGCCGCAGCTTTACCGTACTAACGGGGCACGACCTGGATTTGCTCAATTGGCAATTGCTGGCCGGGTTAGAAACGCTGGTCATTTTGATGGGCACCCGCACACTCGCTGACATTAGCCGTCGGCTGATAAAGCAGGGTAAGCATCCCGAAACGCCGATCGCTCTAATTCGCTGGGCTAGCCAGCCCCAGCAGCAGATCTGGCAGGGAACTTTGCTCAATATTGGGCAGCTTACCAAAGCAGAAAAGCTTTCTCCATGCGTTATGGTCATTGGTGAAGTTGTCAGGTTGCGGGAGTTTTTGCAGATGGAGGATGTGCGCTCAGCCGTTGCCCAGCCGCCGCTGGCAGCTCAAACGGTTTTGGTCACGCGTTCATCGGGGCAGTCGAGCCAGTTTAGCGATTTGCTGGCTGCCCAGGGCGCTAAAATTATCGAAATGCCAGCGCTGGAAATTCGCCCTCCCACCAGTTGGGCACCCCTCGACCAGGCGATCGCTGAGCTTGCTAGCTTTAACTGGCTGATTTTAACGTCGGCCAATGCCGTCAGCTACTTTTTTGAACGCATACACGATCAGGGTAAAGACGCGCGATCGCTGGCGGGGGTCAAAATTGCTGTCGTTGGCAAAAAGACGGCAGCAGTGCTGCGGCAGCAAGGGCTACAGCCTGACTTCATTCCCCCTGACTATGTGGCTGATGCGCTGGTGGCTGCTTTTCCTGAGGCTGTCTCTGGGCTAAAGCTGCTATTTCCTAGAGTTGAAAGCGGCGGTCGCGAGGTTTTAGTTAAAGCGCTCACGGCTCAAGGGGCTGAGGTGACTGAAGTTCCGGCTTATGAATCGGGCTGTCCTCAGCAGATTGAACCAGCGGCGATCGCAGCGTTGCAACAGCATCAGGTCACCGTTATTACGTTTGCCAGTTCTAAAACGGTGCATCATGCCTGCCAGCTTTTAGCCCAAACATTGGGCGATCGCTGGCGGCACTGGCTGGAGGGGGTTTGCATTGCCTCTATTGGCCCTCAAACTTCTCAGGCTTGCTACGAGCACTTCGGACGGGTGGATGCCGAAGCCCAAGAATACACGCTAGAAGGCTTGACGCAGGCGATTGAACAATGGGTGCAAGGCAGCGATCGCTAACAAGGCTCGCTCAATGTGCCATTGCTTGACCCGCTAGCCAACCTGTTGTCCAGGCACTTTGAAAGTTAAAGCCCCCGGTAATGCCATCAATATCTAGGATTTCTCCGGCAAAGTACAGCCCTGGGCAGCGGCGGCTGGCCATTGTTTTGAAGTCCACTTCTTTAAGGTGGACGCCCCCGCAGGTGACAAACTCATCTTTAAAGACGCCTTTGCCGCTGATGGCGTAGTGGCCTTGGGTTAATTCGCTGACGAGTTGGTTAATCGCCTTTTTGGATAATCCAGCCCAGGTTGTTTCAGCGGCAATCTCGGCGCGGTGAACCAAATATTGCCAGAGGCGACGGGGTAGGGAAAACGGATCGTAATTGGCGATCGCGCGTTTAGGCGACTTTGCTTTAGCTGCGGTTAATTGCTGTCGTACTTGCTCAGCCGTGAACTGGGGCAACCAGTTGACCTGTAGCTCGGCCTGATACTGAGCCTCATGCAAAGCCCGCGCTCCCCAGGCTGAGAGTTTTAGTACGGCGGGGCCGCTAACGCCCCAGTGAGTAATCAGCAATGGGCCTGTTTGGGTCAGCGGCTTTGTGCCTGCTACGGTGAGCTTTAAAGCCACAGGTTCAACCGCTATACCCGCTAGCGATCGCAACTGAGCCTCCGCGATGTTAAAGGTAAACAGGGAGGGTACGGGGGGGGCAACAGTATGCCCCAAGGATTGAGCTAGCCGAATTCCTTGAGGACTGCTACCCGTGGCAAGCAGTAAGCGATCGCAGCAAAATGACGTTTCTGATTTTAGCTGGAGCGCTAGCTGCTCACCCTGACGGTTGACGGCTTTGACAGTCGTTTGGGTTTTAAGCTCAACGCCTGCGTTTAAGGCAGCTTCCCAGAGGCAGTTAACAATCGTCTCGGAGTCATCGGTGACTGGAAACATGCGGCCATCGGCCTCAGTTTTGAGCGGTACGCCCTGCTGGGCAAACCAGGTAATGGTATCTTTGGGCTGAAACCGACTAAACGCGCCGCGTAGCGCTTTGCTACCTCGTGGATAGTGCTGCACCAGCAGCGCCGGATCAAAACAGTGGTGAGTGACGTTGCAACGCCCGCCACCAGAAATACGCACTTTAGCCAGCGGCGATCGCCCACCTTCAAATAGCACTACGCGCGCTTGCGAGTTAGCCTTAGCACAGGCGATCGCCCCAAAAAAGCCAGCAGCGCCGCCGCCAATCACGCCAATCTTCAGGTATTCGCCCATTTCTTAAGATTTAATTTTTCTTTGCGGTATATTAATAAGTATGAAGTGATAGAAGTGATTGATTTTGACAATGCTTCAGGCTTCATAGTGATGATTGCTACGCTTGGGTGTCCTTGGTCTGTATAGAGGCCGGGATGCCTGGGCATTTTTCTATCTTGACATTTCGCACGACGTAATTAGGTGAAGCTCATGGCCGATAAAGATCAAATCAAGCGCCATATTGCAATGACATCGGGCATCAAGTTTGAAATTACGCCACCGATGAAAGGAGATGAGGCGCGTAAAGCTCGAATTATGGAGCACATTAAAAAAAGTAAAGGGTAGTTGTTTCCGCCTATTTGAGGTTTTATTGGAATGTCCCCTGTTTGCTCAGCACTTAGCAGATAGGGGAATTTTTTTGGGCAGCGATCGCGCTGATAAACGCCAAAAATGGCTGTCTAAGCTAGAAATAAAGAGGACTAGGAGAATTTTTTATGGAAATCGGTGTTCCCAAGGAGATTAAAGATCAAGAATTTCGAGTTGGGCTTAGCCCCAACAGCGTGCATGTGCTCAATGAGCAGGGGCACACCGTCTTTGTGCAATCAGGGGCAGGGACTGGGGCTGGCTTTAGCGATGAAGACTATCAGCAGGCCGGGGCAGAGGTCGTGGCTACCGCCAACGAAGTTTGGAGCCGGGAAATGGTGGTTAAGGTAAAAGAGCCTTTGCCAGCAGAATATGACCTGATTCAAAAAGATCAAATCTTGTTTACCTATTTGCACCTAGCAGCAGCCCGCACGTTGACTGAACGCTTGATTCAAAGTGGGGTCAATGCGATCGCCTACGAAACCGTCGAGTTTAACAATATTCGGCCGCTGCTGACGCCCATGAGCATTATTGCCGGACGGCTCTCGGTGCAGTTTGGGGCGCGCTACTTAGAGCGGCAGCAGGGAGGACGCGGTGTTTTGCTAGGGGGCGTACCGGGGGTGCGCCCTGGTCGGGTGGTGATTTTAGGGGGCGGCGTAGTCGGGACGGAAGCGGCGCGGATGGCAGTAGGCATGGGAGCGCGGGTACAGATTTTTGATATTAGTCTGGATCAGCTTGCTTACTTAGAAACGCTGTTTGGCTCACGGGTAGAGCTGATTTACAGCAGCACCCCAGAAATTCACCGGGCAGTCCCCGACGCTGATTTGTTGATTGGGGCGGTGCTGGTGCCGGGGCGACGACCGCCGATTTTAGTACCGCGATCGCTGGTCACGCAGATGCGGCCAGGTTCCGTCATTGTGGATGTGGCGGTTGATCAGGGGGGCTGTATTGAAACGCTGCACCCCACTTCTCATACCGAGCCAACCTATATTGACGAAGGTGTTTTGCACTACGGCGTACCCAACATGCCGGGGGCGGTGCCTTGGACGGCAACCCAAGCCTTGAACAATAGCACGCTGCCCTATGTGCTGAAGCTAGCCAGTTTTGGCATGGCGGCTTTAAAGAAAGATAAGGCGCTGGCAGAAGGGCTAAACGTGACCCAAAATCGGTTGGTGCATCCGGCAGTGCAGCAGGTGTTTCCTGACTTGGCTTAGCGATTTAGCAGCTTTGATTTAGCGCTAAAGCCAGTTGGGTTTGAGCGGTGGGGAACCTGGCAAACACTTTTGTTGCCCCTGCCGCGTTGGCAACAGCCAACTGGCTGACGTAGGAGACAGACGTTTAGTTTAAAGTAGGGAGTCAATTGGGTTTGGCGGCTACCAGCTAGAGCCGACAATCTTGTAGTACCTTTAATAAGTTCCTGTGTAGATACGTTAAGCGCTCTGAGGTTTAAAGCTTAAACGGCTAGAGAAGAACTGAAGTCAATCGGCTTTTTGGTTCCACCTCCCTATCAAGTTTAGGTTGATTGGTTCATGCTAGCGGGTCAATCGTTCTCAGCTCAGCTACCTAAGGTTGTTGTTGGTATTGGGTTTGCCGCTAGTGGCTTTGAGTCATTAGCTGCTTTTTTTTCGGCTATTCCTAACCCCAATGGGGTTGCTTTTGTCCTGGTTAGTCACCTGCTACCTGAACAAGAGCGCCAGTTGCTAGAGCAGTTGCAGCAGCAGACGGAGATGCCGCTCCAGCTTTTGTCAGCGCCGCTAGAACTGAGAGCTAACACAATTTTTCTCGTTCCTGCTGGTTTGGGTTTGCGGTACTCAAATCAAACGCTGACGTTGAGCGATTGCCCGCTAGATGCCGCCGCTACCGCACAGCCTATTAACGCCACGCTGACGGCTCTGGCTGAGGCTTATCGCGATCGCGCCATTGGTTTGGTGTTGGCAGGCACGGGCGAAGATGGCGGCCAAGGACTCGCAGCGATCGCCCACTATGGCGGCTCTGCTTTAGTAGAATCGCCGCCGATGGCTGACGTAGCCGATTTGCCCAGAGAAGCGATCGCCACTGGCGTTACCACTCAAGCGGGCCCGCCTGCCTACCTGGCAAGCGTCGTCTATGCGATCGCCCAAGAGTTAAGTGCGGTGGCGGCAGCCGCGATCGCCGCTACTGCCTCAGACGCTGTGGTTTTGGATCAAGACTACAGCTATCAGGTGATTCAAATTCTCAATGACTACGGCGATATTGACTTTTCTCTATACAAGCCAACGACCTTTAAGCGGCGGCTGCAGCGGCATCTGTCCATTTCGGGTTGGAGCGATCAGCAGGCGTACCTCCAGGAGTTACGCCACACCGCCGAAGAACGCGAACGGCTACGCAAAGCTTTACTAATCGGCACCACTAACTTTTTTCGCGATCCAGAAGTTTGGCAGGTGCTAAAGCAGCAGGTCATTCCTGAACTGATTGAACAAGCTGTCCCTTACCAAGAACTGCGTCTGTGGGTGCCAGCTTGCTCAACCGGGGAAGAAGCTTACTCTCTCGCCATCTTGATGACGGAGGCCATTCGCGCTGCCCCCAAGCGACTTGCGCTCAAAGTTTTTGCCACTGACATTGATTCAGATGCCATTCGAGTGGCTTCGGCTGGAATTTACCCAGAAGCGATCGCCCAGCATGTTACAGCCGAATATTTGCGTAGCTATTTTTCCCGTGAAAATGGCTATTTTCGGGTCAACGCCCTGTTGCGCGACGCTATGGTATTTGCCCCGCATAATTTAGCTAAAAATGCCCCCTTTTCTCGGATAGATTTGGTTAGCTGCCGCAATATTTTGATCTACCTGCAGCCCCATTTGCAAAATCAAGTGCTGCGAACGCTGCATTTTGCCCTCAATCCGCGCGGATTTTTAACCTTAGGGGCGGCTGAGTCGTTGGGCGATTTAGATGACGAATTTGAAATCATCAACTCGACCTGGAAAATCTTTCGCAAGCGGCGAGACGTGCATCTGTCCTTGACTCCCCCTAGCCGTACTGCTTACTCGTTAATGCCCATCCACCCTCACACGACACGTCTTTATTCCCACAGCGAAACCCTCAGCGATTTAATTCTAGAGGCGACTTATGCCAGCCGTCAGGCTGTTTGCCTGGTCACCAACCGCAATCATCAGTTACTGCACGTCGTCGGCGATGCCAGCCAAATTTTGCTGCCACCGCGGGGCCGATTTTCCACCGATTTGCTCTCTATGCTGCACACCGATCTACGGTTGCCAATCAGCACAGCCATTTACCGCATTCGTCAGGATCAAAACACCGTTACCTATACCGATATCAGCGTCAACCAGTTAGACGCGACTTTGTTTTATAACCTGCGGGCTAAATACCACCGCAACGACAGCCTAAGTGAAGAAATCATTCTGCTAGTTTTGCAGCTAGTCGATACCCGCCAGCCGCAGGCCATCAGCAGCACCCCAGAAACCTTTGAGCCAGAAAACATGGCGCAGCAGCGGATTTTGGAACTAGAGCGCAATCTCCAAGAAGCGCAGGAAAACCTACAGGTGACGGTTGAAAACTTGGAGGCCAGCAACGAAGAACAACAGGCCACCAACGAAGAACTGCTGGCCTCTAATGAAGAACTGCAAAGTACCAACGAAGAGTTGCGCTCTGTTAATGAAGAACTGCGGCGGCTCAATACTGCTTACCAGGCCAAGATTCAAGAATTGACTGAGCTAAACCAGGACGTAGACAATCTGCTGCGTAGCACGGATATTGGCGTCATTTTTTTGGATCAACACTTGCTGATTCGTAAGTTTACGCCCCCGGTGACACAAATTATTCAGCTTTCGCCCCACGACATTAATCGCTCTATTACTAACTTTCGCCACAGCACCACTTGCCGCAACTTTCTAGGTCTTTTGCAGCAGGTGATTGATACCGAAGTGCCGCTAGAGCAGGAAATTGCCCTGCACAACAGCAGTGACGAATATCTGATGCGGCTGCACCCCTACTATCGTCTAGACGGCCAGTGTGATGGTTTGGTGGTTACTTTTGTCAAAATTAACACCTTGAGGCAAGCTCAGCGGAAGATCGAACAGCAGAAAGCGGAGCTAGAGTATCTGTACCGTACGCTGCCCGCTGGGCTGAGCTTAATCGATCAGGATTTGGTGTTTGTCCGCATTAATGAACAGTTGGCTGCCATTAATGGTTTATCGGTTCAAGAAACCTTGGGCAAAACCATACGGCAGGTTTTACCGGAGCTAGCTGATCAGCTAGAACCCTTGTACCGACAGGTCTTTGCGACAGGAGAGCCAATTGAGAGGATTGAGATTCGCGGTACGACCCCGGCTAATCCGACTCAGCAGCGAGACTGGTTGGTGGGGTACAACCTGGTGCAGATGCCTAACAACCGCCGCATGGTGGGATCAGTTGTTCGAGATATTACCGATCTCAAAACGGCTCAGCGTCAGTTAGAAGAACTCGCCCGCAGTTTGGAGCAGCGAGTACGCGATCGCACGTTTGAGCTAGAGCAGTCACAATTGGCGTTGCAGGCGCGGGAACGACAGCTCAGCACCCTACTTAATAATTCACCGGATATTATTTGTCGGTTTGACCTCAACGGTCGGCTCATTTTTGCCAACGCCGCACTGGCTAAATTTAAGCAGGTTCCTGCTACTGATTTGAGCCGCTATACCATTAGCGAAGACCTGTCTGCGGCCTTTGCCAATCTGTGGCAAACTGCGATGCAGCAAACCGTTGCTACAGGTGAATCTCAAGTTTTAGAGTACGAGCGGATTTTTGGCGATCAGGTTTACTGGTTTGAGGCGCAGTTTATTCCTGAGTACAACGACCAGGGAACCATTGTTTCTATTTTGGAAGTTTCTCGCGATATTACCGATCGCAAACAGACCGAGCAAGACCTGCAATCTAGCGAAAATAAGCTGCGGCTGTTTGTTGAGCATTCTCCCGCCGCGATCGCCATGTTTGACAAACAAATGCGCTACCTTGCCGTGAGCCGCTGCTGGCTAGAAGACTATCGTTTGGGCGATCGCGACCTAATTGGTCAATCTCACTACGAAGTATTTCCTGAAATTCCCCCTACCTGGCGAGCCGTTCACCAACGAGCCTTGGCTGGAGCGATAGAATCTAGCGATGCGGATCCGTTTATGCGTATGGACGGCAGCGTTGACTGGGTTCGCTGGCAAGTGCGTCCCTGGTTTGACAAAAACAACACCATTGGCGGCATCATTATGTTCACTGAGGTGATTAACGAACAGGTGATAGCCCAACAAGCGCTAGCCCGCAGCGAAACCCGTTTTCGGCAGCTAGCCGAAAACATTCAAGAAGTCTTTTTTCTCACCTCGCTCGATAGTCGCGAAATGCTCTATGTCAGTCCGGCCTATGAAACGATTTGGGGTCAAAGCTGCGATCGCCTGTACGCCGAGCCAACGGCCTGGATTGACTCAATTCACCCCAGCGATCGCGATCGAGTCGTCGCGGCCTTTGCCCGCCAAAAACGCGAACTGACTCCTTTTGAAGAAGACTATCGCATTGTGCGAGCTGACAACAGTATTCGCTGGATTCGCGCCAGAGCCTTTATTGTGACCGATGAAACGGGCAACGCCGTGCGAATTGCCGGTATTGCCGAAGATATTACTGAAATTCGCAATCTGCAAAACTACCACCGCTTTGTACAGCGAGTGGCCGATGCTTCACCCAATTTGCTCTACATCTACAACATTCAGCAAAACACCTTTATCTATACCAACCAGGCCATGACCGATTTGCTAGGGTTTGATCCGCGCAATGAGCCGCTGCCAGGTAGCAATCTGGTAGAGCGGATTGTTCACCCGGACGATCGCAACAAGGTTTTAGCCTATCTAGAAACGGTTTACAACGCTGCTGACAACGCCGTTATCGAACTGGAACTTCGGCTGTGTGATAGTCAGGGGCAGTGGCACTGGATGCTGAGCCGCAACAGTGTTTTCTTGCGCAACGAGCAAGGGCAAACTGAGCAAATTATCGGTACGGCTCAAGATATTACGGAAAGCAAACAAGCTCGCCAGCAACTGCAAGAGGCGTTGCTGAGCCAGGAAGTGCTGCTGCGCGAAGTCCATCACCGGGTTAAAAACAACCTCAACGTGATTCATAGTCTGCTGAATATGCAAGTACGGGCAATCGACAATGAACAGTTGCGAAGCGTTTTAACCGACAGCCAGCAGCGAATTCAGTCAATGGCGCTAATTCATGAGCAGCTTTATCAAAGCCGCAATTTTGTTGAAGTGGAGTTTGCAGAATACCTGAATCAACTGGTTCATAACCTGCTGGTTTCCGCTAATATCAATCCGACGCGCATCCAAATTTTGCTTAATGTTGATGCGGTACCGCTTGATTTGCAGACGGCGATTCCTTTGGGGTTAATTGTGAATGAGCTGATTACCAATGCCTTTAAGCACGCTTTTCCGGGCGATCGCAGCGGAGCCGTTGAGGTCACCCTAGCGCAAAGTGCCGACCAAACCTTGCTGTTGAGCGTAGCCGATAATGGTATTGGTCTGCCTTCTAACTTTAGTCAAACGCAAAGCGCCTCTTTAGGCATGCGGCTCGTCAATATTTTGGTCAGACAGTTACGAGCCGAACTGGAGGTACAAAGTAACCAGGGCGCTTGTTTTACGATCCGCTTACCCAGGGTGCCGCTATGAAGACGTCTTCTGCTCGCATATTGGTGGTTGAAGATGAGCTAATTGCCGCTTATGACTTGGCAGAAATTTTAGAGCAGATGAGTTATGAAATTGTGGCGATCGCCGATACGGCCACAGAAGCGATCGAAATCATCGCGCAAGAAAAACCCGATTTAGTATTGATGGATATTGAACTGCGCGGCGGCTTGCGGGGGACTGATGTCGCCGCTATGCTCAAAGATCAGCGCATTCCGGTGGTGTATCTCACTGCCTTTTCAGACGAAGAAACGCTGCGCGTTGCCGCCGAAACCAGCCCTTATGGTTATCTCAACAAACCGCCACGCGTTGCCGACCTGCGCACCACCCTATCAGTTGCCTTAGCCAAGCATCGCCAAGAACAGCAAACCCTCGTACGGGTACCGCAGGCTGAAGCGTCATCTGCCAGCCGCCACCCTAACCTGATTGCCCGACTCTGCCGCGCTTTAGACCAGCAAGAGTTTGAGCTGTTCTACCAACCTCAGTTTGATTTGCACACCGGATCTATCATTGGTGCGGAAGCGCTGATTCGCTGGCCGCAAATAGATGGTTCTTGGATTTCGCCTGCCGATTTTATTCCCGCAGCCGAGGCCACCGGGCTGATTGTGCCTTTAGGCGACTGGGTCATTTATACAGCCTGTACCCAGGCGAGGCGCTGGTCAAACCTGCCAAGGGTGGCGATTAATTTGTCTGTGGTGCAGTTGCAGCAGCCCAACTTTACTCAGCGCATTGCCAAAATTCTCAAGGATACGCGGCTGAGTCCAGAATCGCTAGAAATTGAGGTGACTGAAAGCCTACTGCTAGAGGGCAATGATCAAACCATTCAAATTCTGCACCAGCTTAGAGAAATGGGGGTTCATACAGCAGTAGACGATTTTGGCGCGGGCTATTCTTCACTGCGGTATTTGCAAAACCTGACGTTTAGCTCACTCAAAATCGATCGCTGCTTTGTGCGCTCTATTCATCAGTGCCCTAGCAATCAGGCCATCGTTACCGCGATTACCCAACTGGCTACCAGCCTAGATCTTAAGATGGTAGCCGAAGGGATTGAGACGCCAGAAGAAGCCACCTACCTAAAACATCAAGGTTGTTTGGTAGGGCAGGGCTATTTGTTTAGTAAGCCGCTGTCAGCCGACAGTTTTGCTGAGCTGTTGAATTATGCACGCGCAGCCCTATAGCGCTTTTAGGGCTGGAGCTTGCGCCTGAAAGTACTGTTTGATCGCGGCTGCGTCGTTGTACCCCAGGGTAAGCTGCTGGTAGGCAACTTCGAGGTTGCTGGGGAATAAGGCTTGAAAGAGATAGTTGGCATATTGCTCAGGCAGGGGGGTTTGGGCGATCGCCGCTGCTTGAGACAGTTCTTGAGTTTCCCAACTGAGGGCGAAGGCTTCTAGATCGTCGAGGTAGCCTCTAAAGGTGTCTAGCCCACTGCGATCGGTGACGGGGCCGTGTCCGGGCAAAATTCTAGCGGTGGTGTACTCGGTGGCGAGCTGCGCTAACGTCGATTGCAACACCCGCAGGTTGCTATCTCCTAGGTAAGGAATACGCTGATAAAACAACAAATCGCCCGTCATCAGCACGTCTACATCGGGGACGTAAACAATCAAATCAGTGCCGCCTGAATGGCCGTCAAATTCGGTGAACTGCACTTGGCGATCGCCGAGCCAAATTTCGGTAGGGCCGTTGACAACCAAGTTGGGGGCGGTGGCGTTTGGATCCATCTCCAGGTTGCGGGTTAGCATGAACTCGCGAATGGGGCCGCGTCCTAAAATGGGGTAATCCATCGCAGCAGCAGCAGCGTTACCCCCCGAATGGTCGAAGTGGTAGTGGCTGTTAACAACGTAGCGAATCGGCTGATCGGTAAGGCTGGCTACGGTTGCAAACATCAGATTGGCCAGAGCTTCTGTTTGAAAAGGATCGACCACTAAAACGCCATCTGAGCCAATGACGATGCCACCATTGCAAATGGCGGCGTTCGGATCGCTGGTCGGAAAATCGGTGCTGGCAATGAGGCCGTAAACGCCGTCTCCTAGCTTGGCTAAGCTTAGCCCTGCATCTGCGAGGGTAAGGCTAGCGGAGGTTTGGGCGGGGGTTCGAGGTGGCAAACTGAGGATGCCAGCGAGGGTGGCGAGGGTGAGGAGAAGGGCGATCGCCCATTGACGTAATTTCATGGTGGTTGCCGCAGATTGACCGGATATGCCTGAAATTTTCTCATGCTACCGATTGATCATGAATGGCAGCTTAAGATTTTCAGATTGAGAAGGTAGGGGGGGTTATATCAATTCTCGATTTTGGATTTTCGATTTTGAATTGAACAGTCTTGGC
>NZ_JBQLZL010000074.1:0-62579 GCF_052168255.1 Almyronema sp.
TGGCACCGACCGACCAACCGCATGAGAAGTTTGTATTCCCCGAAGAGGTACTGCCTCGCGGTAATGCGCTCTAACGTAACAACGCTTTAGTAGAAAGCACGGCTAACGCCGTGCTTTTTTGCTTAATCGATAGATTAATTGGCGAATTTTGGGAATAAACTCCAATTTTTTCCTCTTTGCCCAGTCAAATCAAGGTTGGTTGTGTTACCTTAGCTTTAGTAGCTTAGCTGATAGATACTAAGCTGCTATAGAAGTTAAAAATAACCGTTTAGGGAATAAGGAGGTGATGCCCATGCAAGATAGTAGTAAACGCGTGGGTCTCCAGGTTGAGGTAAGCCGGCTGTGTGCCGGGGCTGTTCGCTAACAGTCAGTTCCTCGGATCTCTTCTGAGATCTTCTTGTGAAACTGGTTGTTGGAGATCCTTCCGGCAGTCTGGTTTCAACCTGAGACCCGCTACACCGCTCCCATTCTATGAAAGTGAGGATTTCCAAGCTTTCCCCGAATGGGAGCGGATAGTTTTTTAAATTACAGATAGCCAACCATTTAATAATTTATCAGTCAACCATCTTTGTACTTTAAAAACTACTGATACTACAGTTTTTTTGAGATTCTGGAATTTTAGTCGCTTTGGTTGTAGTTTGGCGAGCAAAATGACAACTGTACTGACAGAAGCCCAAGTCCAAGAGAAAGCAGCAAAACTTCAAAACTGGATTATTGAAGGTAAAACAATTAAGACCGTCAGAACGTTTAGTGACTTTGTCGAAGCTATCAACTTTATCAACAAGCTAGTAGAACCTGCTGAATCAGCTTGTCATCATCCCGATTTAGCTATTTCTTACAACCAAGTTACTATTACGCTGACGAGCCACGATGCGGGTGGCCTGACTGAAAAAGATTTTGAAATGGCAGATCTTATCTCACAACTCAAGTAGCCTCAGGCATCTTTAGGTTTAGTTGCAAATTTAATAGCTTACTAGGCAGCCGAGACGTTTAAGCAAGCGTCTCGGTTTTTTATTGCGGGTATATGCAGATAAAGCTTGGCTCTTCCACAGTAGGGACTCAGGTTAACGGCTACTTAACAACTTTTAGAGCAGTACTTAAACCAACTCTCAGCACAAGCTCATCTAAGTCAAAAGTACCTCTTTTACTATTCAGCTGAGCCGAAAGATTCGTCTGTATGGCGTGTTCTAAGGGCGAACTAGCTTGTCAATAAAGTGTGAGGAAAAGGGGACATGACTCAATGGATACGGACGTCTTTAATAGCTAACTCCACAGCAGCGAGTGTTGTACTTGCAGTGGTCGGTGCTGGTACTGCTGTTGAGACGGCTAATGCCTCGGTTCTTGATCAGGTTTCTGGTTACTCCAGTGAGTCCGTTCAGCTAGCTCAGGTAACCAGCGTTTCTGAACTTTCTGACGTGCGCCCGACTGATTGGGCTTACACTGCTCTGCAGCGCTTGGTTGAAGAGTATCGCTGTATTGAAGGTTATCCTAACCGCACGTTCCAAGGTAACCGGGCGATGACTCGTTATGAGTTTGCGGCTGGTTTAAATGCTTGCTTGGATACCATCGTGCAACTGATTGGTGGTGGCGACGTTGACACCAACGATTTAGCAACCATTCGCCGCTTGCAAGAGCAGTTCCAAGCTGAACTAGCCACGCTACGGGGTCGTGTAGATGCCTTAGAAGCTGATGTAGCTGAACTCGAAGCTAATCAGTTCTCTACCACCACAAAATTGCGTGGTGAGGTCAATGCTAATGTTGTTGTACCCTTTGATGATTTTGAGGATGTTGAAGACGCCACGATCTTCAATGCTCGCGCTCGCTTGAACTTCGATACTAGCTTCACGGGTGAAGACCGCTTGCGGATTCGCTTTCAAACAGGCACGGGAGCTGCTGGCTTGGGAAGTGAGGCGCTTGGCTTCCAGGGTACGGGGTTTGAAGATGCAGCTAGTAACAACAGCAACCAGTTCCGGGTTGATGACTTTTTCTATCAGTTTCCAGTAGGCGATCGCATTGAAGTTATTGTGGCTGCTAATAGTATTCGCGGTGACAACTTTGTGACCTCAACAATTGTTCCTTTCGATGGCCCCGGCGTTCTAGATGCCAATGAGCCTAATATCTATGAATTTGATATGGGCGGCAGCGCTGGAGCGGGGATTAGCATCTCGCTCACCGATAGCCTCTTCTTTGATGCAGGTTATTCTTATGACGAAGAAGAAGGCTCTAATCCTCAGATTGGTGCTTTTGCCGCAAATGAACAAAGTTATATCGGCCAGCTTAGCTTTCTAAGCGATGGCCTGCTCGATTTGGCTTTTGTCTTTATGCGAGGCAATGATGGCGACGACGACAATGGAGTGGGTGGAGCTGTTGGTGTTCAGAGCTTTACTAACACTTTTGGAGGTTTAGCCAGTCTAGACTTCGGCCGATTTATTCTGGCAGGCTACTTTGCTTACCATGAATCTGAAGAAGACTTGGGTGCAGGTTTTGATGATGACACGATCTCCTTTCAAGCAGGCGTTGCCTTACCTGATTTGTTCTTGGAAGGTGATTTGTTAGGTATTTATGGAGGATTAGCACCCACTTATGTAGATGATGCTGATCCAATCTATATCGAAGGCTTTTACGAAGTGCCTGTTAGTGACTACCTAACGATTACGCCTGCCGTCATCTATCTAGATGGTGATGGTGTCACTGATGCCGATGACCAAGAAGGTTTGTTTGGCGCTGTCCGAGCGACTTTCACTTTCTAAAACCTTGACTTTAGCAGGGAGCAATCCATTGCCCCTGCTAGAGTCCCTAAGGCTGCTGTTGAGCTAGGCTCAAGCCACAGATCTGTTTGTGGAACTCACGCTTTTGCAGTAACGTCCAATATTTCTAGCTGAGCATCTAGCTAGCCTTAGTTAGATCTGCTAATATCAGCTTGAGGGCAGTGAGCTATGCCTGAGGTAATAGCCTTGGGTCATATTTCTACTGCATAGGATAGGGATTAAGTTTCAAATCCTTCTGATACTCTTGTCCGAAGGATGTCAATTTTCCCCTTATTCAGGTGTGAGGAAAAAGGTAAAAATGTCTAAACTACTGTGGAAGTCTTTATTGGCTAGCCCAGCAGCAGTTGGTGCAGCACTTGTAATGTCTAGTGCTGGCTTTGCCGCTGAAACTGCTGAAGCAGCTCCTGTCTCTGTGGATGCCCAAGAAACCGCTTCGGTTCTCGATCAGGTTTCTGGTTACTCCAGTGAGTCCGTTCAGCTAGCTCAGGTAACCAGCGTTTCTGAACTTTCTGACGTGCGCCCGACTGATTGGGCTTACACTGCTCTGCAGCGCTTGGTTGAAGAGTATCGCTGTATTGAAGGTTATCCTAACCGCACGTTCCAAGGTAACCGGGCGATGACTCGTTATGAGTTTGCGGCTGGTTTAAATGCTTGCTTGGATACCATCGTGCAACTGATTGGTGGTGGCGACGTTGACACCAACGATTTAGCAACCATTCGCCGCTTGCAAGAGCAGTTCCAAGCTGAACTAGCCACGCTACGGGGTCGTGTAGATGCCTTAGAAGCTGATGTAGCTGAACTCGAAGCTAACCAGTTCTCCACCACCACCAAATTGCGTGGTGAAGTTTCGGCTAACGTTGTTGTTCCCTTCGATACTGCTGAAATCGGTGGAAACGACATTGAAGACTCTACTATCTTCAACGCCCGGGCACGCTTGAACTTCGATACCAGCTTCACGGGTGAAGACCGCTTGCGGATTCGCTTTGAAACCGGTACGGGTGATGATGGTTTAGGCCAAGACATTGGCTTCACTGGTTTTGAAGATGCGGCTGGTAACAATAGCAACCAGTTCCGTGTTAACGACTTCTACTATCTCTTCCCGGTTGGCAATCGTATTGATGTAATCGTCGCAGCCAACAGCATCAAGACCGATGACTTTGTTACCTCTACCATCGTTCCTTTTGACGGTGCTAGCGTAGCTGACATGGGTGGCCCTGTTCTCTACGACTATGACATGGGGGGTAATGCTGGTCTAGGCGTTAGCATCGCTTTGACTGATAGCATCGTATTTGATGCTGGTTATTCCTTTGATGATGCTCAAGGTTCTAACCCTGAAATTGGTATCTTTGGTGCAAATGATCAAAGCTACATCGGTCAGCTTAGCTTTTTGAGCGATGGCTTCCTGGATGCGGCTCTCGTTTACATGCACGGTAGCAACGAGGGTGGTGAAAACTACACCGATACCTATGGGGGTCTACTTAGCTTAGACTTCGGTCGCTTCATCTTAGGTGGTTACTTTGCTTATCACGAAGATGATGATAACAATGACGATACTTCCTTTATGGGTGGTATTGCTCTACCCGATCTCTTTGCTGAAGGCGATGAGTTAGGGGCTTACGCAGGCATCCTACCGGATAATGCGATTGGTGATGTCGGTCCTATTGCAGGGATACCCGATAGTGAAGATCCGTTTTATGCTGAGATCTACTATGGCATTCCTATCAGCGAGTACCTGACCATTACACCTGCTGTTATCTACCTAGACGGTGATTTGCAAGGTCTTGGTGGTGGCGACGATGATGAAGCTCTGTTTGGGGCTATTCGTGCGCTATTTACCTTCTAGAAATCTAGCTCAGTACTACTTAGCTGCATAAGCTGACAAAGCCCTGCCTAGTGCAGGGCTTTTTTGTATCAAAAATATGGCTTACAGCTTAGTTGAAATCTATTCCTTTTATAGAAAATCTTCACAGGCTACTAGCGGTTTCTATAGCTTAAGCTAGTCACAGCGTGTTTATGAGAGCTACATGACTCAGTATTCTTTCAGAAAGAAGCTGACGGGAGTATTGGCAATCGTCTTCGCTACAGCGTTTTGCCCAACCACTTCTGCTTCAGCCCAATCAACTAACCCCATTTTAGAAACCTTGCCTCGTCTGCCAGACGAGACGGTTGAGTGCGAGGTCTTGATTGTGGGGGGTGGCTTAGCGGGTACGGCGACGGCTTATGAAAGCTTACTGGCAGGGCGAACCGTATGTTTGACTGAAATTACCGACTGGGTCGGAGGGCAGCTAACTTCTCAAGGCACTTCTGCTTTAGATGAAGCGAGGCGACAGCGTCAACTGCTATTTTATTCTCGGGGATACAAAGAGCTACGCGATCGCATTGAGCGTTTCTATAAGATTCTCAATCCCGGTAGCTGTTGGGTGAGTGTCTCTTGTTTTATTCCTGAAGATGCTAATACAATTTTGTCGCGACAGCTAGCCGATGCAGCCCGCCGGGGTAAAGGTACCCTGAAGTGGTTTCCGGCGACTGTGGTTAAAGATTTGGATCTTAGCCTCGACGGCAGCATGATTGAAAGTGCGATCGCTATTCAGCACAGTCCGGCTGCGGCGTCGGTGCAGATGAATGTCAATCCACTTTCCTATGTCATAGAAGATGCCTATAGCTACGAAGATTCGTCGTTGCTCAGCAAAAAAATTATTCAGTTTGTTCCTCAAGTCACGGAAAGCAATGGCCCTGCGGATTGGTATGTGGTAGAAGCGACTGAAACGGGCGAAGTGATTGCCTTAGCTGATGTGCCTTGGCGCGTAGGGCTTGATCCGCGATCTTATCTCAATCCGTCTTCTCCGGTAACCAGCCAAGATCCTTACTGTACCCAAGGGTTTACCTACACGTTTGCAATGGAGCAGACGGCGGAGCCACAGCCGCAGACAATGCCGCCTTACTATCCGCAATACGAGCCTTACTATAGTTATGAGCGCGATCGCGGCGAAGACTTTAACTACTTTGATTTTGTTTTCACGTATCGTCGGATTTGGAGTCCTAAACCTCGACCTGAAGCCCAAATTTTTGGCGTTGCTGTGCCGCAACCTAATGACATCTCCATGCAAAACTGGACATGGGGTAATGACTATCGTCCGGGTACCGCCGCAGACAATTTGATTTATACCGAAGAGCAACTGCAAGAACTTGGCCAGCTCGAACCCGGTGGCTGGCTGGGGGGGCTACGCACCGAAACGCTACGCCGCGGAGAAGAAAATGCCTATGGCTATTACTACTGGCTGGTGGCGGGTACGACTGACTCTCAACTTGGTGATGGCGTCAAGCAACCCCATCCTAATCATCGTTTTCTAGCTGGTTTTGATTCGCCTATGGGCACAGCTCACGGCTTGTCGAAATACCCTTACATTCGAGAGGCGAGGCGAATTATTGGCCGACCAGCCTATGGCTATCGTGAAGGGTTTGCCATCAACGAAATTGATTTTTCTTGGGCAGATTTTCGTGCAGAGTATTATCAAAACTTGCCACCAGAGCTTTACCAAGATTTGTGGCGGGCGCTGGCTGGGTTAAATACGATTGCAGCCATTGAACAAAATCTTTCGCCAGAGCAAATTGAACGGCGATCGCGATCGCATATTTACCCCGACTCGGTTGGAATTGCTCAATACGCAATCGACTTTCATCCCTGCATGAGCGCTTCTCCACCCGAAGCCCCTGGTAACACCGAACGCGCTGGTGTGCGCCAAGCTCATGGGCAAGCTTACCCAGCTCAGATTCCGCTGCGATCGATGATTCCGCAAAATGTTGACAACCTGTTAGTAGCTGGTAAAAGTATTGCCACTAGCACAATTGCAGCCGCGGCTTATCGAGTACATTCCTTTGAATGGTCGGTAGGAGCTGCCGCCGGGACGACGATTGACTTTGTGCTTGATGAAGGCATTTTGCCTTATGAACTGGTCGATAACTTGCCTTTGGAAGAACCGCAGCTAGAGCGCTTACAGCAGCGTTTAAACCAAAACGGTAATCCCACTGCTTTCCCCAACACTTCAATCTTTAACGAAAATTGGGACGATTGGCGACCTTGGTAATTTGCCGCTGTCTGTAGTGGCGTGGTAAGTCATGCCACTACAGTTAACAGCTAACGCTTAGATAATCATGCCATCTGGAATAACGGCGTTTTTCAGCACCACAACGATACCGCTGCGGATATAAAACCCTAGATCTTCTCGCTCTGCTTCTTCAATATTTTCTTTATTGACGATTTTGACATTGCGACCAATCCGGGCATTTTTATCCACGATGGCGCGTCGCAAAATGGTTCCTTCGCCAATACCCATTGGAATTTTGCCGCGCGTTAGATGCTGGCTACTCTCTGACATGGGTTCGTAGTAGTCGGCACCCATAAGCAAAGAATTTTCAATCACACAGTCGGAGCTAATGCGCTGCCGTAGACCAATAACGGAGTGTTCAACTCGGCAGTTTTTTAGAATACAGCCTTCACCGATAATAGATTCAGTGACATGGCAATCTAGCAGCTTGCTGGGGGGAAGATACCGCGATCGCGTATAGATCGGAGCGTCTTCGTGATAGAAGCTGAAAGCGGGCTGGGGTTGATGAGTAAGCGCCAAATTGGCATCATAAAAAGCTTCGATGGTACCAATATCTTCCCAATAACCATCGAATAGATAAGCTTGAACGTTATAGTCTTTAGAAGAATTTGGAATAATTTCCTTACCGAAGTCCGTTTGCTCCATTGAGCGCTTCAGTAAATCAACCAGCACTTGCTTCTTGAACACATAGATCCCCATCGAAGCAATGTAGGGCTTCTCTCTGGCTTGCTCAGGGGTTAAACCCAACGTTGAGGTATCTACCTGCATTTGCCTCAAGGCATCTCCCTTAGGCTTTTCTGAAAAATCGACGACTCGTCCAGTCGAATCGATCTTCATGAGTCCAAAGCTAGAAGCTAGCTTTTCTCCGATTGGGACAACCGAAAGCGTCATATCGGCGTTGGTGCTGCGGTGGCGCTCAATAAAGAGGCGATAGTCCATCCGGTAAAGATGATCCCCAGAGAGGATGAGGTATTCATCGACATCCCACGCCTCAAACATCCATAGGTATTTACGGACGGCGTCAGCGGTTCCCTGAAACCAACCTGGATTTTCGGGGGTTTGCTGAGCGGCCAGTACTTCTACAAAACCGTCGCTAAACTGAGAGAAATTATAAGCTCTGGCGATATGCCGATTCAGCGATGCCGAGTTGAACTGGGTTAAAACATAAATTTTAAGAATTTCTGAGTTAATACAGTTGCTGACGGGTATGTCGATTAATCGATATTTACCAGCCAGAGAAACTGCGGGTTTTGCCCGATATTTTGTCAGGGGATAAAGGCGGGTGCCGGCACCTCCACCCAAGATGATCGATAATACTCTTTTCACAAAAAACCTCTCAAACTGCCAGTCATATCCCGACCCATTCATCTTAAGTGTGAAGCTGGGAGCGCCAGTTTGCAAGAGGTATTAGATATAAATCTTCAGACGGAGTTTTAAATGTCAGCCAAAACACATCGCCGGAGACAACAGGCGATGGTTTGGCATTCATGTGTACTATTAAGGGCTAAGTTGACGACCTGTTGGTACTAAGTGCCCTTTTTGCAAAATGTGGCTGATCACAGCTTTGATCGTGTCTCGCAACGCTCGCTGATTTGCGCTGTAGTCAATAGTAACGGTCATGATGTAGCGCTCGTCATCGACCTTGAAGGCCAGCACGGTACCAATAACCTTAGAATTTTGCCCTAGCTTTTCTCCAATCCAGTGGACGCGTTTGTTGTTGAGTTCATTGATGGCGGCGTAGCCAAACTCCCAATCATATTGACCCACCAGTGCGTCTAAAATTTCTTCGTCGCCGGGATGCTGAAATAGGTAAATTTGCCGCATCATCTCGGTCAGCTCGTTGGCGGTCATGCGGTTAGGAATAGAACCCGCGTTGGCAGGATAAGTAGAATCGCCTACGAGTTTGTAGTCTACAAACAAGGTATTAAAACCGCGATCGCGAAAGGTTTGGTTAATAGCGTCTCGTCCGATGTAGTCGATTAGCTGGTTAGTGGCAATGTTGTTGCTTTCTTTGATCATGCGAGCCATGACTTCTCGCAAGGGGTACTCGCGATCGACAAAGATTTTGGCTCCGTTGGCATTTTCGGTAAAATTGCCGGGATCAATATAAATTTTGCTATCCAAATCAATGTTTTCTTGAGTGACCTTTTGCATTAAGGCCACTGCAATAGGAAGCTTAATCAGACTAGCCGGACTAGCCGGGGGTACGTCGCCCTGAAAATCGCGACATTCGCCATCGATGTGGCAAAGCGTAATGCGAATAGCTTCTGGGCGGTCTGTTGCTGCGGCAATCTCTTGGAGAAAACCGGACTCGGCTTGATCGACCTTGTCGGCAACAACCTCAACAATCTGCTGATACTCTTGCGCTTTGGCGGTAGCCTGCTCAGTGATGACTGAATCGGCTGGAATACTGTTAAGCTGGGCGATCGCTGCTTGCCAGAGAAATTCTTCTTGCTGTAAAGCCTGCCGGGTTGCCTGCCCTGTTTGGCGAGTTTGAAGAGCCTGCTCAGCTAGCTCAAGGGCGCGGCGGTAATCAGCCTCGGCTTCTTCTTCTAGGCGAATGCGACGAGAAAGGCGCTGGGTCAATTGGGCGATCGCGACGTAAGGTGACAGCGCCCCTGTTTCTTGAGGGCGCTGTAGTTTGGGCAACGCCGTCAATTCAACATTGAGGCGATCGCGCATTTGATAGAGCTGATCGAGTGAGTCTACTTGTTTGATTCGATCTAGCAGCGGGTGAGAAGACAATTCATTAGGAGCCAGTGCGGTTGATGAGCGTAGGGTAACTAAACCGAGGGTCAGGGCTACAGTATTGGCAATCACAGCAATGGAAAACCAGGCAGCTCGCATACACTACCTCAGGGGGCAAAGGGAACAGCAATAAAACTTAAACTCGACTCTACACTAATTCTTAGTAACTGCATCGTGATGTTTGGATGGATACGAATTGTGAATCTAACCTATTTTTTAATCTCAGTTCTACTCTCTTGGGGATGAATAGTAACGACTTCTGTGGGTTCAAAACAGAGAGAGTTGTGTAGGGCGGCAACGAGGGGTTTGCTAAGGACTGCCCATTTCTGACGTGGGAACCTATACTGATAGCTTGAGGTCAAACGCCGCCTGTTAAGTCTAGCTAAGGAGATTGCATGTCATCTATCCGCGAGTTGCATCAACAGCTCACGAATAAGGAGCGCTCTGCTGTCGAAATTACCCAGTCTTATTTGGAGCGGCTGCAAGCACTAGAACCCCAGCTTCACAGCTTTTTAGCGGTGACCGCTGACAAAGCCTTAACGCAGGCTCATCAGGTTGATGCCAGGATTGCCGCTGGTGAAGCAATTAGTCCTTTAGCGGGCATTCCGATTGGACTCAAAGATAACCTGTGTACCCAAGGCGTTCGCACAACCTGCGGCTCCAAAATCTTGCAAAATTTTGTGCCGCCTTATGAATCGACAGTGACCCAGCGACTTGCCGCAGCGGGGGCTATCTGCCTCGGTAAAACAAATTTAGACGAGTTTGCCATGGGCAGCTCGACCGAAAATTCTGCCTATCAGCTCACAGCCAACCCGTGGGATCTAGCAAGGGTACCGGGGGGGTCGTCGGGGGGGTCAGCCGCAGCAGTGGCGGCTGAACAATGTGTGGTTGCGCTTGGCTCAGATACGGGTGGTTCGATCCGGCAGCCAGCCGCCTTTTGTGGGGTCGTCGGTTTGAAGCCAACTTATGGTTTGGTTTCTCGCTACGGACTGGTGGCTTATGCGTCTTCGCTTGACCAAATTGGCCCTTTGTCGCGCACGGTTGAAGACTCTGCTATTTTGCTGCAGGCGATCGCTGGCTATGACCCTAAAGACTCTACCAGCCTCAAAGTTGAAATTCCTGACTATGTCAAAGCGCTCAAGCCGACCCTCGATCGTCGGAGCCGTCGTCGGATTGGCGTGATTAAAGAAACCTTTGGCAGTGGGCTAGATCCCGTGGTAGAGGCAGCTGTCAAACAGGCGATTGAACAGCTACAAGAACTCGGTGCTGAAATTCAGGTGATTTCTTGCCCGCAGTTTCGCTACGGATTGCCGACCTACTACATCATTGCTCCTTCAGAAGCGTCTTCTAACCTGGCACGCTACGACGGCGTCAAGTATGGGCTGCGGGCAGACGATACCAATTTGCTCTCGATGTATACCAAAACCCGGGCTGAGGGCTTTGGTAGCGAAGTTAAACGCCGCATTATGATTGGTACCTACGCGCTCTCAGCCGGCTACTACGATGCTTACTACCTCAAAGCTCAAAAGGTGCGGACGCTCATTAAGCAAGACTTTGAGAAAGCTTTTAGTCAGGTAGATGTGCTGGTGTGCCCTACCACGCCGACAACCGCCTTCAAAGCGGGGGAAAAAACAGACGACCCCCTCAGCATGTACCTTTCGGACTTGATGACGATTCCTGTCAATTTGGCTGGATTGCCCGGTTTAAGCCTTCCCTGTGGATTTGACGCGCAAGGTTTGCCGATTGGTTTGCAGCTGATCAGTAACGTGCTGAGAGAAGATTTGCTGTTTGAAGTGGCCTATGCATACGAGCAGGCAACCGAGTGGCATAAACAGAGTCCCAAATTAGACATTTGAAAGGTGGCTCGGTAGAAGCTCTGCTGCAGTCTTTGGCTTTCTGAGTTTTGATAAAAGCGCGTGATTGTTAACTGGCGTACTTTATTGATTGGCCTGGGGATAGGGGCGATCGCCTATGGCTTAGCGGCTACGCTGCTGTGGTGGCGACAATCGCGCTATATTTTCTTTCCGGTGCAAGAACTCGAGGTTACGCCAGCTGCGCTCGCGCTCGCATTTGAAGAAGTCTGGCTGACGGTAGATAGCCTTGAGGATACAAAAATTCATGGCTGGTGGATCCCGACAACAGCCCCTTTGCCATTAGGAACCCTGCTTTATCTGCATGGCAACGGTGAAAATATTGGCGCTAATTTAGGCTTAGCCCATCGGTTTCAGCAACTGGGCTTTTCAGTATTTTTGTTTGACTACCGGGGTTACGGACTCAGCCAGGGGGCATTTCCGAGCGAACAGCGGCTCTATCAAGATGCAGAGGTCGCATGGCAATATGTGACGCAGGTTCGCCAGGTACCGCCTGAACAAGTGTATCTGTTTGGCCATTCGCTCGGGGGGGCGATCGCAATTGAACTTGCCACCCGCCAGCCCCAGGCAGCCGCCTTGATTGTGCAAAGCTCCTTTACTTCCATCCCAGCAATGGCTCAGCGTACTTTTTACGCCAAGCTATTTCCGGTTGATTTTTTGCTCAGTCAACGCTTTGATTCGCTGAGTAAAGTTGCCAAACTACAAATGCCGGTTTTCTTTATTCATGGCCTAGCAGATGTTAGCGTTCCACCAGAAATGAGCCAGCTTTTGTATCAGGCGGCGGCTGAGCCTAAACAGCTTTGGCTGGTACCCCAAGCCACCCACAACAACGTCGCTGAGGTGGCAGGAGAAACGTACGAGCAAAAGATTCGACAGTTTTTGCCATAGCGGTTTGGCCTGTAGGCGCAAAGGGGCTACAGAGGGCCTTCGATTTGGGCGTTGAGGCCGTAGACTTCGCGACTGCCCGCCAAGGCTACAAGGGTGACTGTTCGTTCGTCGCCCGGTTCAAAACGAACGGCGGTTCCGGCTGGGATGTCAAGCCGCATTCCTCTCGCTTGCTGCCGTTCAAAGGCAAGCGCAGCGTTAACTTCATAAAAATGAAAATGAGAACCGACCTGAATGGGGCGATCGCCTGTGTTGGCCACCGTTAAGGTGACGGTGTCGCGCCCCGCATTGAGTTCAATCTCACCTGTTTCTACCCACAATTCACCCGGAATCATGCCCGACCTCCTATTCGAGTAATTAAAGCTTGACGTTGCTCGTTTAGCTCTCGCTCAACCCGATAGAGCGACTGCCTGAGTTCTCGTTCGTAGCTGCCTGTTGGCTGTGTCTCTAACAGCTTTTGCAAAGCGAGTAAGTGAGCCGTTTTAGGAGCCAATTCACTGGGAACTTTGACATCCGGCAGTATTCCTGTTCCTTCCCAATTGGTTTGGGTGACAGGGTTAATAGCGCGACCCGTAGGCACAAATAGCCAGAAATGGTCGTTGATTCGCTGGCCGACGCCGGGGTTAGCACCGCCACGGGTTGTTTCTCCTACAACGGTAATTCGCTCTAGAACTTTGAGATTGTAAGTAAACTCTTCGGCTGCTGAAAACGTTGTTTGGCTGGTGAGGACGTAGACGGGCTTTTGCAGGTAGCGTTTGCTGGGCAAATAGGGAATTGTCCACCATTGCTGGGTTTTGTTGTCGGTGCGCCAGTACAAATCGTTGAGGTGAAGGGGGGGATATTCCGGCAGCAGATAGCTACACAGCAGGGCAACCATGGCGGGTGAACCGCCGCTGTTGTGCCGCAGATCGATAATTAGCGCATAGGTGTGGCTTAAAAACTGCATCGCCGCGATCGCCGTTTCGCCCGCAAATTCGGGTGGCTCAAAGCCGTAGAGTTCTAAATAGCCGACGTTACCTGCTAGCCGCTCTACTCGATTGAAGTCAAAATTGCGCAGACTGCTGAGGTGTCGCTGCTGGGCTAGTTCTGCCGGAGTTGGTTCTGTATTTGGCGCTAAGTGAGGCAGCGGTTCGGGGCTGTAGTAAAGGCGCAAATGGCGATCGCCGCTGAGTTCTTGTAGTTGAGTTGTCAATATCTCAGCTAGCTGGCTAGCACTTTGAATTTCGCTATAGTTGCCTGTCGCTAAGCGATCGCGGATGGCTTGCTGTAGCGTTACTGCTACCGTCTCAAACACATAGGTTTCTAGCTGGGTAAGAACACCCTGGAGAACCTCGTGACATAGGGCTGGATTGAGAGGCTGATCGCCCTCATTTGGCAGATCTGGGGAAAGATCGCTCATCATGTTCACTGAATCGGGTTATGCACAGTCACTAGCTTAGTGCCATCGGGGAACGTCGCTTCTACCTGTACTTCATGAATCATTTCAGCCACCCCCTCCATGACGTCGGCACGGCTAAGTAGCGTCGTCCCGTAGCTCATCAGCGCTGCAACTGTCTGCCCGTCTCTAGCGCCTTCTAAAATAGCGGCTGAGATATAGGCAACAGCTTCAGGATGATTGAGTTTGAGTCCCCGGTTTTTACGGCGTTCTGCTAACAGAGCAGCGGTAAAAATCAGTAGCTTGTCTTTCTCCTGGGGCGTTAACTGCATAGCGGCTCAGCGTGGATGAACAGCAACTAGATTAGCGGCAATTCGCCCGTTGCCGACGTAATTGCGGATAGCTTTTAGCTTTGCTTCGGGTTTGCCTGACATCCGCCTCAAATGTTTTGCCAAATTTTGACGGTTTTGTCTGCACTAGCGCTAGCAATGTACTGACCACTGCGATGAATCGCGACGGCAGTAACGGCTCCGGTGTGGGCAGACAAGCTATGTTTGAGGTTGCCTGTTTGGGCATCCCAAATTTTGACTGTACCATCGCGGCTACCGCTGACAACCGTAACGCTATCAGGGGCGATCGCGACGGCATTAACCTCCTGGGTATGGTCGCTCAGGGTGTGAATCAGCCCACCTGAAGCCATACTCCACAACCGCACTGTTTTGTCTTTGCTGGCGCTGGCAATCAGCTTGCCGTTGGGGGCGATCGCTACCTGGCTCACCGAGTTGAAATGCCCCGAAAAAGCCCGCACCATTACCCCTTGCTGTAAATTCCAAAGGCGCACCTTATTGTCTAAGCCACCGCTGACTAGAAAGCGTTCATCTGGGGTAATCACCACCGACTTGATCATGCCTGCTGATCCCGTCAAGCTTTTGATCAGCGTGCCTCTATCTAACTTCCAGAGTTTGATGGTGCGATCGTCACTGCCACTGGCTAGCAGCCAACCGTTAGCCCCAATGGCGACGGCATTAACGTCTCGAATGTGGCCCTTAATGGTTTGCAGCAGTTCCCCTGTCGCTAAATTCCACACTTTGATAGTATCGTCATCGCCACAGCTAGCTAAGACCTGTCCTCCCGGACTGATGACCACTTCGTTGACACCGCGAGCATGACCCGCCAGGTTTTCTAGCATGGCTCCTGTTTGCAAGTTCCACAGCCGAATGGTGTCATCCAAGCTGCCACTTGCCAGAATCGGGGTTTTAGGATTAAACGCAATTGTCGTTACCCAAGAGCTATGACCGCTCAGCGTCCGGACACAGCGCCAACCACGAGGCGCTAAAGGGCGTTTGCCCACCGACTGACTGGCGGGCGTACCGCCGCTATAGGCGGGCGAAATGCTAGGGGGTTGGCTGGGAGGACGTGAGGAGGTGCCGCCTGGTCTAGAAGGGGGGGCACTAGGAGGTGAAGAAGTGGAGATTTTGCCTTCAGGATGCTGTCTGACCCAGCCCGGAACAGCCCCTTCTAAGGAAGGTAGCCCCCGTAAATCCGTCAGCACGTCTTGGGCAGAAGCATAGCGATCGCTGATGAGATCTTTAACCAGCCGATCTAAAACGTTGCCAAGCTGCGGACTCACCTTCAAATTGTTTTGTTGCAAGGCTTCTCGCCACATCCAGCGGCCTTCTAGCGGGCTGTAAAGCCTTTCCGGCTTAACGCCAGTGAGCAAGTGCAGGCAGGTCGCACCCAGGCTGTAAAGGTCGCTGCTGGGATAGGCTTGGCCGCCGCGAAGTTGCTCAATAGGGGCGTAGCCTTCAGTGCCGATGCGGGTACCCGGTTCGTGCAAAATGGTTTCGCTAAACTGTTTGGCAACGCCAAAATCGATTAAAACCAGCTTGTTATCGACCTGACGGCGAATAATGTTGGAGGGCGTAATATCCCGGTGAATAATGTTGCGTTCGTGGACAAACTGTAGCACCGGGAGCAAGTCTTCTAATAGCGATCGCACGCCAGCTTCGTCTAAGGTGCCGCGACGGCGCATTTCTTGCAGCAGCGTTTTGCCATCAATCATCTGCTGCACCAAATACAAATATTGATCTTGCTCAAAATAAGCCATCAGCGTTGGGATTTGCGGATGCTCACCCAAATCATGCAGGCGTTCGGCTTCTTGCTGAAAAAGCTGAATGGCTTTGTCTAGAGATTTAGTGCCCTGAGCCTGGGGCGCAAACTGCTTCAGCACACAGTAACTATTCAGGCGATCGCGATCTTGAGCCAGATAAGTCCGTCCAAAACCGCCTCGACCAATTAGCTTAATGGGGCGGTAGCGGCCTCTGAGATCGGTAATGATGGGTGTGTTGCAGCACTGACAGTTCCCAGCCGCATCTGGGTTTATCGGTTGAGCACAGTTAGGATTTAGGCAGCAAATCATCTCTGGCAGTGCAAAGAAAGGAATGTTGGCGAAGTTTATTAAATTTCTTTTTAGTTTATGGACTAACCGCTATGGGTTCATTGATTTCGAGTGATTGCCAGACTGTTTGTCGTCACGCTAGAGGACGAGATAGATCACACCTTCAGGCTAGGCTCAAAGTCTGGCGATTCAGCGCTCAAATCCCAACCTCAATGCTCAGCATTTCTTTACAAAAAGTAGAAGTCGAACACTCAGGAAAACGCTTGCGGTAAGGTGATCATAAACTGATTTTGAGAAAGCTCTGCATAAGATGACCTTGGCGCACCCCCATCCCTCCCATCAAAAGGCTAAAGCTCTTCGTCCGGGGGCCAGACGCCCCGCAAAGGAACTCTGTAGTGAATGTGGCCTTTGTGATACTTACTATATTCATTACGTCAAAGAAGCCTGCGCTTTTCTAAATCAGCAGGTGGCTGAACTTGAAGCTGTCACCCACGGTCGTAGCCGCAATTTAGAGGTGTCCGACGATCTTTATTTCGGCGTCCATCAAGACATGATGGCCGCGCGTAAACAGCAGCCGATTGCCGGGGCGCAGTGGACTGGCATTGTCAGCGCGATCGCGATTGAAATGTTAACGCAGGGGTTAGTAGAAGGCGTCGTCTGTGTGCAGAATACAGCGGCTGATCGCTTCCAGCCCCTGCCCGTTATTGCCAAAACTCCCGAAGAAATCTTGGCTGCCCGGGTTAACAAGCCCACGCTGTCGCCTAACCTTTCGGTGCTAGAGCAAATTGAGCAGTCGGGTCTGAAGCGCCTGCTGGTGATTGGTGTAGGTTGCCAAATTCAAGCCTTGCGGGCTGTTGAGCAAAAGCTAGGTTTAGAAAAGCTCTATGTGTTGGGTACGCCCTGCGTAGACAACGTCACCCGGCAGGGGCTACAAAAGTTTTTAGAAACTACCAGCCGTTCGCCCGAAACCGTCGTCCATTACGAGTTTATGCAAGATTTTCGGGTGCATTTCAAGCATGAAGATGGCTCTACCGAGACTGTCCCCTTCTTTGGGCTAAAAACCAATCAGCTCAAAGACGTTTTTGCCCCTTCTTGCATGAGCTGCTTTGACTACGTCAATTCTCTGGCTGACTTGGTGGTGGGCTATATGGGTGCCCCCTTTGGCTGGCAGTGGATTGTTGTGCGCAACGATCGCGGTCGAGAAATGTTAGAACAGGTGCAAAATCAGCTTGATACTCAGCCTGTTTCATCACAGGGCGATCGCCGTCAGGCTGTGCAGCAGAGCATCCCCGCTTACGACAAGGGCGTTACGCTACCGATGTGGGCGGCGAAACTCATGGGCATCGTCATCGAAAAAATTGGGCCAAAGGGGTTGGAATATGCGCGTTTTTCGATCGATTCTCACTTTACCCGTAACTATCTCTACGTCAAACGTCACCATCCTGAAAAGCTAGAAGCGCATGTGCCTGCTTATGCTAAGCGGATTGTGGAGCAATATCAGTTGCCTGACTAATGCGTATCTTGTTGGTTGACGATGAAGCTGAGCTAACTGAGCCGCTGAGCCGTTTGCTGCAAAGAGAAGGCTATCAGGTTGACGTGGCGACTGACGGTGGGGTCGGCAGCCAGCTAGCGGCTGAGCATGCTTATGACTTGCTGATTTTAGACTGGATGCTGCCAATTAAAACTGGGCTGGAAATTTGCCAGCAGCGGCGATCGCAGGGCGATGCAACCCCTGTGCTGTTTCTGACCGCCAAAGATACGTTAGACGATCGCGTGGCTGGGCTAGATGCGGGGGCTGACGACTACCTGATCAAACCTTTTGAGCTACGAGAGCTACTGGCGCGGGTACGGGCGTTGCTGCGTCGCCCTCCCACGTTAGAGCGGCCTCTATTGGCTGCACGGCTGCAATATCAAGACTTAGCGCTAGATATGGAAAATCAACTGGCTTATCGCGGCGATCGCCCGATTGATCTCTCTGAAAAAGAAACTCAGCTTTTAGCCTATCTGATTCAGCATCCTGAGCAACTGCTGACCCATGCTCAAATTTATGAAGCCGTTTGGGGAGAGGCTCATAAACCCAGCAGCAACGTTTTGGCGGCTCAAATGCGGCTATTGCGCCGCAAGCTAGAGCAAGAACACGAACCAGCACTTATTCATACCATTTATGGCAAAGGCTACCGCCTTGGCACAGGGCTGCTTGAGAACCCAGCCGAGCGCTAATTAGCGGCGTTTTAACTCAATGCTATAGGTAGTTTGTCCTTCTGAAGTTCGCCCCCGAAAGCAACGAACTTGATAAATCCCATCTGCTAGACTCAGCAGTTTGCCGTCATCTTCCGGCAGCAAAAAGTCAACCAGTTGCAAATCGGTAGAGGTGGCAAGTCGCGGCTCGGATTCGTAGTCGCTTTCGTTCACTGCTTCTAAACGGCCATCAGCCGATTGAACAAAATCGGGGGGTTGGTGAAAGCTCAAAACGGTTTCTCCGGTGGCGCGCACCAGAGCGTAGACGGGAATGGCTTCTGAATCAAGAGTATTCATACCGTTACTTAATCCTCAATTAGGGATATAAAACTGATTCAAGCTCAAATCTAAGCCTCTAGCCAATGGGCTGTTGATAGATATTTAGCTAACCCGGCGATCGCTGTCGCCACCAGCGTGGAGACATTTCAATGGCTGCAAGCCGCTGATAGAAAAGCTTTTCTGCTAGCCGCTACCCTCAGCCTTCTACCGCTAGCTATAAATCATTTCCCGCAACTGAGAGATTATTAGAACAATCCTGAAGTTTTGTATACTGGGAACCTAAAGCCCCAGGCAAAAGATTATGGATTCACAGGTTCCTACCATTCAGTTTTATGAAGGCATTTCAGAGCAGCTTAGCAATGTTAGCTTGCGTCGCGATCGCGCTACAGGCGCAAAACTTGCGATTTTAATTTTTGAGCAATTAAAGTCTATTGAGCAGTTCAACAGCTTTCGTAATCGCTTCTCTGGCAGTTTGCAACTAATCGACGACGAAGGCACGATTAGCATTGAACCAGCCGGAGTTAAGTTTATTTTTGGGGGGCCTGAGGGTGACGATCTAGAGCGAGTCGAATGTACGCTAGAAATTGATCGAGACGACTACTGGGAACGCTTCATGCGCTTTATGCACCGTTACGCAGATGCCAACGGCATGGCCTACGGAGATGCTAGCCCAAGGGGTGAGTAAATCTCAAAATTAGCGTGCCGAAAAGGGAGAAAAAAGAACGCATGAAAGTTGCCATAACCGGAGCTACAGGATTTGTCGGCAGTCGCTTGGTAGAGCGCTTGCACCAAGAGGGACATAGCATTAAAGTGCTGACCCGCCAGCGAGAAAAAGGCCAGCGGCTGTTTCCAGCGTCGGCTTTTCCTAGGGTTGAAGTGATTGCCTATTCGCCGCTAACCACTGGCGACTGGCAAGCGGCGATCGCTGGCTGTGACGGTGTGGTTAACTTGGCGGGCGAACCCATTTCAGAGCGCTGGACGCCAGCCCACAAACAAGCCATTTTAGAAAGTCGTCAGGTAGGTACCGAAAAACTTGTCGAAGCGATCGCCAAAGCTGACCCTAAGCCGACTGTGCTGGTGAGTGCGTCAGCCGTTGGCTACTACGGTACGAGCGAAACGGCTCGTTTTGATGAAACCAGTCAGCCAGTTGAAACCGATTTTCTGTCTCAGGTTTGTCAGGCTTGGGAAGCTGCGGCTGAGCCAGTACAGTCTCTTGGCGTTCGCTTGGCCATTGTGCGGGTAGGCATTGTTTTGGGTATGGGGGGCGCGATCGCCCGCATGATTACCCCGTTCAAACTTTATGCGGGTGGCCCCATCGGTAGCGGTCGGCAGTGGTTTTCCTGGATTCATCGAGAAGACCTAGTTAGCTTACTGAGCAAAGCCCTCACCGATGCTCAAATGCAAGGGGTTTACAACGCCACAGCTCCCCAGCCAGTACGGATGAACGAGCTATGTCAAGCCTTAGGCGAAGCGATGAACCGTCCTTCCTGGCTACCTGTACCTGACTTTGTGATTGAAGCCTTGTTGGGCGATGGCGCTAAAGTCGTTTTAGAAGGCCAGCAGGTATTGCCCAAGCGAACCCAAGCCACCGGATTTCAGTATCAATATCCTCAAGTCAAAGCGGCCTTAAAAGACATTGTCAGCCCGCTATAGGCGCGATCGCCGAAGATGCTGTCCTCCCCCAAAATGACGCCAGCTACCTAGGCGTTTAAGCTAGCAATGGGGGAGTTAGCGCCACCCGTTTAGTAACTAGCGGTTGCCCGGTGTGCGGCCACCTTCATCGTTACTCCCCCCTCGCGGGCTAGAATTACCTGGATCGCAGCCTTCAGCCCCATTGCCAATGCCTTGGTTGCAGTTACGGCGATCGCCATCGTCATCGTCGTCGCCATCGTCGTCGTCGCCATCATCGTCATCATCCCCTGAGATGACGGTGGTATTAGTGTTGGTTTCAACCGTTGTTTCAGTATCGGTTTCAACCGTTGTTTCGGTTGTCGCCCCCTGCAGAATACTGGCTAAATTGACAATGTAGCTAGAAGAAACCGATTCAGCCGCCCCTAAGCTTACCAATGCCTGATAGACATACGCGCAAGCTTCGCCGCGAGTCACAAATTCAGTCAATTTTAGCTCACGCACATTGGGGTAGTTGACCAGCACTTGCCTTTCCACCAGCGCTGCAATTGTGACTCGGTATTGACTGGGAATTGTGTCAGCATCGACAAAAACACTCAAAATTTCATCAACGCTTCTACCTGAGGTAACTTCGGTATAGCCTAACGCTCTAGCTAGCATCACCAGCATTTCTAACTTAGTCATGCGGGTTTCGGGTTCAAAAGCATTATTCGAACCCAAGTTGAGAAACCCCATTGTGTAGGCTTGCCGAATGGCGCTAAATGCCCAAAATCGGCTAGAAACCCCTTGAACCGAAACGCTCTGGCGCACTGGCTGTAGACTAAATGCCTTGCTGACAATGGCGGCATACTGAGCCCTTGTCAGGTAAGCCGTGGGTAAAAACTGGCCATTGGGAAAACCGCTGACCACGTTGAGCGTCGAGAGTCTATAGACGAATGTGCTAGCCCAGTAGGTACTGGTAATGTCGGTATAGCTGACGGTGGTGGTTGTGGTGGTCGTGGTTGTGGTTGTGGTGGTATTGCTGCTGCTGCCGCTACTGCTGCTACCACCGTCATCATCGTCATCCCCGCCGTCATCGTCGTCATCCCCGTCGTCGTCATCGTCTTTGAGCTGAGACTGCGGTAAGGAATTGGTTTGCTCTGCTGTGGCTTTATCTGAGGTTGGAGCGACTTCCGTTTGCTGAGCAGAGGCAGTTAACGCCGAAGAAATCAAAAGTAAAGCGATCGCAAGCACAGTTGCCAAAGAAGTGGCTTGAGGCAGAATTCTTAACAGAAAGGGGCGCATCTCTAGTCCTACTTATTCAAAACATCACGCAGCACAGAACAGGCTTCTCGCTAAAAGCCCGTTGTTTAGTCTTTGATGGCGGCAAGCCGAACGCTAAATTCGGCTTATCCTTTCTAGGCAAGACTGTGATCTTAGACACAAGTTCCCCATATACTTGGTAACTTTATCTACCTGCTATTTAGGGAGAAGTCACGTCGTTTGATTGAGAAGTGGCTGGTTTTAATGGCTCCTCCAAAGGCAAAATCCAGTCGGCGGGACGCAGCGATCGCTGTTCTTGAGCCAAGTCCACCAGCGGATCGATCAGCAGTTGAGCGGGCCGACCGTTGAGCGAAACCCAAACCCGCGCCCGTACTTCTAGCGGTTGATCACCCTGAGTTGGCACTGTTTTAGCTAAGTAGTGCGCAAACTGCAGCACCATGTCAGGGCGGCCTGCCATTTTTCTGATCTGCCAGCTTGCCAAAAACTGCTCTGGCGGCAGACTTTTAACGACCTGCGTTGCCGGATCGCGTCCTAAAAATTCTGCTCGACCCTGTTTATCGCGTAGCTTCATATGCCAAGCAAAGCGGTGTCCTTCTTCGGTCCAGCTAACATTGCCAGGGTACAGATAGTGGCGCAATGGCAATAAACACTGCACGCTGACGTAGATTAGCAAACAGCTTGTGATTAAAGCCCGGTAGCGCTGAGGAGCGATCGCTGTGGTAGAAGCTTTAACCGGGATGTTTAATAAAACCGCCACGGCTTGCCGGGGCCAACTCGGTGGAAAAAAGAGAGCGGTCGCGGCAATCATGAACCAGGGAAAAATGCCAATGACAAAAAGTTTGGCATTTGTGAGATGAAACAAAACTGCAAAAACAAAGGCTATTAGCCGAGTTTGACGCCAAATTAATAGCGGTACGATCAGCAAATCCAATAGCAAACCGCTATAGCTAAGCAAATAAACCATCCATTCAGCCGTGAAAAAACGGCCAATCAGCGGCAGGTCGGTTGAACTCGAAAGCCACAGACGCATGGGTTCTCCCCGCAGCCAGTCACCGTTGAGCTTGGCAATGCCACCATAAAAGTAAGGCACGCCAATTTGAAAGCGCAGTAGCCAGAGCGTCCAGGCGGGGGCGGTTTGAGACAGCAGTTTGGGCTGGCGCAAAACATCGATTGAACAAAGCCGATGTGCTGGCAGACCTATGAGCAAAAAGCTCAGCAAACAAATTAGATAAAAGTGATTTAAGTAGCGAGCCTGCTCTAGCAAAAAGATATAGGTAAAGCCCAGAAAAAAGAGCAGCGTACTCAAACGGTAAAAGCAACCCAAAACAATAAACAAGGCCAGCACGCCGAGCAAGGCAAAATGCCAGATCAAACCATTTCCGGGCCAGGGTTGCACCCAGCCAAAGCCGGGATAGGTAAAGTTAAAGGCTGGGTTCATCCAATAGGCTTGGATCCAGCCGTGGTTGAAATAGCGCTGGACTTCCCACAGCAAAATGCTGCCAAAAGCGATACGAAAATAAACCAAAAAGGCAATATCGACAGGTTGCCAGAGCCAATCTTGAAGTTGTTTAAGCGGTTGCACCGATCGCCGTCTCACTAGTACGCTAAAAGTTCGATCGCGATCGCCCCGCTTCAAGTTCCCTGGCTAACTCGTTAAGATAGGCATAGTCTCGCTGTTTACAGCCGAGCTACCGTAGCGGCCAGTTTCTCAAATGGGGTTTGGGCACTTTTTAGGCGCGATCGCGTCTTCTTGCCCAGGCGCATCAACTGCTATAGCTATAGGCACCAGGGTTAAATCACTCAAATGGTTGAAAGTCTTTTGCCAAAGGGCTTTCATTCTGACCGCTGCCGTTAGCCTACCGCTTTTGGCAATAGATGTCTGGGCGAGTTGGCAAAAGTGAGTTTTGCTGCAAAAGTGTAATTGTTAGATAGAAGACATCTATCTTAAGGTTTATTCTGCGATGAATGTATAAAGCGGCTGATATAGCCGTGGTGTGAGTCGAGATTTAACAACCCATCCTTATGTTTCAGTTTGTGCGTTTTCCTGTCTTGCCTTTTATGCTTTTGCTGGCGGGGTTGGGAGCTTGTAGAGTCAGCCTAAATCAGTCATTTGATGCCCTTGGGCAAAGGCTAGAATCCCCAACGCCTCAGCCAATCAAAATGCAGCAACCTTCTGCAAATGTTCCTTCGTCTGTTTTACAAGGGTGCGTTGTGGAGGCTACCCATGTTGCGGACGACGCGATTGAAATTCAGCAAGCTCAACTGCTGCGAGATGGTACATTTTTGATTCAGTGGCAGGAGGGCAATCATATAGAAGGTTCTTGCCAGGTGGATGGGCAAGGTAACGTCATTGCGATCGCCTCTGCCAAACTGCCGCAAGCTCAATAAAGCCGCCTGTTTGTCTGCTGGCTTTGACTGAACTTAGCGAGCTGCCGCTTTTTGGGCGGTGTACTTTTCCTTAAAGAGAGCCTGCCGCTCTTTATGATTAACGATTGGGGCAGGATAACCACAGCGATCGCGATTTTCTGCTGAAATTGCGCCAGTAATCAGATCTGCCGTCTCTAAATCTTTGAGTTCAGGGAGCCACTGCCGGATATAGTCAGCTTCTGGGTCAAATTTCTGGGCTTGGCTGGCCGGATTAAAAATGCGAAGCGGCTTAGGATCCATGCCGCTAGAAGCGCTCCACTGCCAGCCGCCATTATTGGCAGAAAGGTCGCCATCAAACAGCTTTTGCAAAAAATACTTTTCGCCCCAGCGCCAGTCAACAATTAAATCCTTGGTTAAAAAACTAGCCACAATCATTCGACAGCGGTTGTGCATCCAGCCTGTTTGATTGAGCTGCCGCATCGCTGCATCCACAATCGGATAGCCTGTTTTACCCTCACACCAGGCTTGAAAGTGGTCTGGGTTGTTAATCCAGGGAAAGTCTTTGAGGGGTTCCCGGTAAGGGCCGTCAGCCAATTGGGGAAAAAAGTACATCACATGCTGATAAAATTCTCGCCACGCCAGTTCTTGCTGCCAGGTTTTAACGCTGTTGCGCGTCTCGTCGCTGCGGCAGCGGCTATAGGCGGTGTCTGCGGCAGCCCAAACGGTGCGAATGCCGATTGCGCCAAACTTGAGGGCTGCACTGAGTAGAGAAGTCCCTGGATGCCCCGGAAAATTTCGCTGCTCAGCGTATTCAGCAATGGCGCGGTCGTCTTCACAAAAAGTAGCGAGCTGCTCGTGAGCCGCTTGCTCTCCAGGCGCTAGGGGCAGCGGATTTGTCCACTCAAAGCCCAGATCGGAGGCGCTTGGCAGGTCAATCACCCCTGGGGCAGCTTGCTGCTCATCCGTTGAAAGGCTAGTAAAACCCTGCGGCGTTGGCGCGGGCGCGGCTTTGGGGCGATCGATCCAGTTTCGCCAAAAGGGCGTATAGACGGTGTAGGGATCGCCTGCATTTGTGCGAACTTCACCGGGGCCATGAAGCAACTGATCCCACGTTTGGTGAACGCCAATGCCGTAGTTTTTGAGCGCTTCGCGCACCTTCTGGTCGCGTTCTTGAGCATAAGGCTCTACATCCCAGTTCCAATAAACGGCTTGAGCAGACAAAGCCTGAGCCAGTTCTGGAATTTGATTTTCGGGGGTGCCTTTGAGAATAAGCAATTGACTGCCAGCAGCTTGATAGCGCTGTTGCAGGGCGGTTAAGCAACCGATTAGGTAGGTGACTCGAGCCGGGGCAACGGCATCGTTATTGAGTAGGGCTGGATCAAGGCAGAAAACCCCCACGACTTTAGCGCTGCGATCGCGAGCTGCAGCTAGCCCTAAGTTATCAGAGAGGCGCAGATCTCGGCGATGCCAGAACAAAATCAGATCACTCATATGCTCAGTCTAAAAAAGTCTTCACGTTGTTACCCTTGCAGGGCTTCAGTATGCCATGCCGCCCTAGCTGAGTGAACCTATCTCAAGTCAAGCATTGCTGGCTATGGCGACTGATGATGACAGCGATCGCTTTAGCTACCAAAATACTGAACTAGCTAAAAGCTGCTGCTAGAAAACCTTGCATTCTGCCCTCAGCCCTCAGAATTTTGCCTGTGGCTATTTCATCTGCTCACGCTTAACCAAAACTTTCAAAAGTCTTAATACACAGATTCCTGCGAAAAACTGTATATGTTGTTACAGTTATTAGTAAGAGGCAAGTTTTGCTGTCGCTATATCAGCAACAATCTGCTTTACATTCACCTTTTAGAGAGAAAATAACCATCATGCGACTTTTTTATCGTGGTGCTGAATACGAAACCCACTCTCCTCAGATTGAAGCAACTGAGGGTAAAGAAATTGGTACCTATCGCGGAGCGCCTTTAAAGGCCAAAAGCTATCGCGTAGCCCAACGTCATCATGACCAGGTTCAACTCATGTATCGGGGGGTTAAATATACCCACGAAATTTAGAGTTCGAGCCGTCGTGATGGCAATCACACCGCTAGGGCAAAAAGATCACGCTCCGGTTTCAGATATGAGTGCTTTAACTAAAGAAGCACTGAGCCGCGAGTATTTGCCAATTTTTCGGTAAGGTCTTTTTATGCCCACTTCCGACAGCTATAAATTTAGTCTGCCGCTCAAAACTTTAGCCCAGCAAGCTTTAATCACGGGTTTGCTAGACGTTCTTTTGGCTTTGGCTTTGATTCCGTTGCTAGGGGCTGCGCTGCTAGGGCTGCTGGCACGCTGGCAGATGCTTTAGGTTGAGGTTGTCGCTAAAGGCAAAAGTAGAACAAAAGGCTGTTGGCTAGCGGCTTGCAGTTGCTTAAGTACGTCAATGCTAATGACGCAGCTATAAATATGGACGAGCCAACAAAAAGCTAGCGATCGATTTAGCGTCAATAGCTTCGCCAGCCAAGATGGCTTTTTCTAGAGCCGTAGGCGTCATCAAAATGACTTCTAGGTCTTCGTCAGCATCAAGGGCTGGGGTTTCGTCTAGCTTTTCTAAGTCAGTTGCTAGAAACGCGTAAATGAACTCGTCGGAATACCCTGGTGCCAGCGGAAAGTTTCCGAGCGATCGCCAACTGTGTGCCCGGTACCCGGTTTCTTCTTCAAGTTCGCGGTAAATTGTCGTAGCAGGCTGCTCACCGGGTTCTACCGTGCCAGCGGGAAACTCTAGCAGACGACCCTGGAGGGCAAAGCGATACTGCCTGACCAGCACCAGTTCGCCGCTAGCGGTTACGGGCACGGCTAAAGCCCCCCCCGGATGCCGAATACACTCCCAATCGCCAATCGCTTTGTTGGGCAAACGTAGCTGATTGACTTCAAAATTAAATTTGCGCCCTTCGTAGAAAAGGCGCTGCTTGAGCAGTTGGGGCGGCTCTTGACCAAGTGGCATAAAAACTGAGAAGGCAATAAGTGAGGGCAGTATCCTCAGAATGCTGCTGGGGTGGGTTAATTGTCAATTTCAAACTGCCATGCTGTAGGTTGTACCCCAGAGCGATCAACCTGTTGTAGCAGTTCCGCAACCGTCTGACCCGAAATTGGCTCAATCCAGTCGGCAGCAATTTCGGCGAGGGGGGCTAAAACAAAGGCTCGCTCGTTCATGCGCGGGTGCGGCACTTGCAGCGTTGAGGAGTGCCAGATTTGCTGACCAAACAAAAGTAAATCGAGGTCTAGCAGCCGGGGCCCCCACCGTTCTTGGCGGATGCGGCCAAAGCCAGCTTCAATTTTGAGCAAAACTGCCAGTAAAGCTTCTGGGGAAAGTTGGGTAGTGATTAAGGCACAAGCGTTCCAGTAGTCGGGCTGGGGTGGCCCCACCGGAGCAGTTTTATAAGCGCTTGAGCAAGCTTGTACGGTAATATCGGCAGTGGCTGCTAAGGCCGCGATCGCCCCTTGCAAAATAGCCAAAGAGTCTCCCAGGTTGCTGCCTAAGGCGATCGCGCAGAGGGTGCTTTCTAGGGCAGGGGTGGCTGAAGGCGATAGGTTCTTAGCCTCAAGCCCGAAATCTCCATCATCAGCAGATCGGTGTTGAGTGTATGCGGGGGTAAGCTGCAAAAGGCGGCCTCCGTCAGTAAAATTTCATCGCGTCCTGCCAGGTCTTCTCCCAATTTAGAAGCCAGGTTAAGCTCTTCGCCAAAAATATCAGTGTTAGCAATCACTAAAACTTCGCCATAGCCAATGCCGATACTGGCGTGCATACCTTCGACGTTGAGCTGGCTAATTAAAGCTTGGGCAGCGGCAACAGCCGCTTCAGCATTGGGGAAATAGGCGTAGACATTGTCAGCATCTAGCTTGAACACGCTGCCCCCGGAACCTTCAATCGCGGGCACAGCGATTGCCTGTAAACGCTGAATCTCAGCTAAGGCTGCAATAATTCCAGACTGCTGGGCGCTGCGCGAAAAACCGACTGCATCAAGCACCATAACAGCCAGATGTTGACCAAAGAGGCTCTGAATTTGCTGATCAATGGCAGGTGCCGCTTCGGGATACTGGTTGCGCTGTTGCAGCAGTTGTTGAAAAAGGCTTGCGGTATTTCGTTCCCAATCTGGCTGAGACATCCCAGTTTGACTGACGGCTAGTGGAGTAGGCTGAGGACAGTTCTCGGCAGATGCAAATAATGGCGAAGCAGCGGTGGTTGCTTGCCCACTGATAATAGCTGCAAATGTCCACATAGCGACAATCATGTGATCCCAAGTCGGTCAGCGGTACGGCTAGAGGTTGGCTCGCAGACGCTGGACGAGCTGTTCGACGGCTAACACGCCTTCTATGCGATCGGTGGGTTGCCCTTGCTTAAAGAGGACGAGCGTAGGTAAGGCGTGAATGCTATAGTCGGATGCCAGTTGCGGATAGCGCTCTGTATCAATCTTAACAATTTTGACTTTGCCTTTGATTTGAGCGTTCACCTGCTCAAGAATACCCGCCATCATCTGACAAGGGCCACACCAGTTGGCATAAAAATCAACCAGGACAGGGATTTCAGAGTTTTGAATCAGATCTGCAAAGCTTTTGAATTGTTGTTTAACTGCCATAGAATTGCTTGAAATAGCCACTGTCTTTGATCTTATCGTCGCTTTTCCAGAGATTCCGTCTCTCGCTGGAATGACTTAAGATATGAAAGCATTTCAGGAGGTTTAAGTTGAATGACTGCGCCATCTCAAGCCCTGCAGGACAAAGTTGCGATCGTTACCGGGGCGTCTCGGGGGATTGGGCGAGCGATCGCACAGGCACTCGCCAGTGAGGGGGCAAAGGTCGTCGTCAACTATGCCAGTTCCAGTCAGGCTGCTGACGAAGTCGTTGCTCAGATCAATGAACAAGGCGGCAGCGCGATCGCCCTACAAGCAGACGTGTCTAAAGCCGATCAGGTAGACGCTTTGATTAGCACCACCCTGGAAAAGTGGAGCCGGGTAGATATTTTGGTGAACAACGCTGGGATCACCCGCGATACGCTGCTGCTGCGGATGAAGCCAGAAGACTGGCAAGCCGTCATTGACCTGAACTTAACGGGGGTCTTTCTCTGCACGCGAGCGGTGAGCAAAGTTATGTTGAAACAGCGCTCAGGTCGAATTGTAAATGTGGCCTCAGTATCGGGCCTGATGGGTAATCCTGGGCAGGCCAATTACAGCGCTGCCAAAGCAGGTGTGATTGGCTTTACCAAAACCGTGGCTAAAGAGTTAGCCAGTCGCGGGGTAACCGTGAACGCAGTCGCGCCCGGTTTTATTGCTACCGACATGACCGCCGATCTATCCAATACGGCAGAAATTCTTAAGTTTATTCCCCTCAATCGCTACGGCACCCCAGAAGAAGTTGCAGGATTGGTGCGTTTTCTGGCGGCTGATCCGGCAGCCGCCTACATCACGGGGCAGGTGATGAATGTCGATGGCGGTATGGTCATGGCTTAGCTGACAAATCTTTAAAGCTCGCAAAAAATCTGGAAAAGTTGCTTTTTGCTATACATCCACTAGCCACCCGTGAAAAGTCCAGTAAAATTCCCCAAAGTACCTAATCTTGCGCTTTGGAGATAAGTCGAGTGGCTATCAAGCGCCAAGCCCTGTTCGATCTATATAAGGCACGTCTGTCGCGGCGGATTGTCTTTTGGGTCTTTGCCAGCATCATTTTGATTGAAGGCATTATTTTAATCCCCTCCGTCTATCGACGCGAACAGGAACTGCTCAATTACAAGCAGGCGCTAGCCGCCGCTAAAGCTTCAGGGTTGCTGACGCGCACCGCTCTACCGCCATCGGCTACAGAATTACTCTCGCTGTTGCAAATTACCCAAGGCGATGTTGCGGTGGGGGGTGCCCTTTATCGGGCAGATGGCACGTTAGTGGGTACCTTTGGCGATCCCCCTGCTTTGACGTTTGCGGCGGTGGTAGCGGGGCAGGAAAGCCTGCTCAATCGCCGTCAGCAACGCTACGATGCGCTTTGGCGAATGTCGCCGCTAGAAGGTCGGTACCTCTTTATTGTTCGTCACGACACAGCCGAGGTGCGGCAAGAACTGTTGGCTTTTGTGGGACGGATTGCGGGGCTGGTGATAATTATTTCTTTTTTTGTCACCGGGGCAACGATGATTGTGCTAGAGCGGCTGCTGATTACGCCTGTTTTACGTTTGCGCCGAGACTTGCTGCTGGCTGGACAGGCTATCAGTGCCGACCAAGATGCGCGGCTGATCCCATTTGAAGCGGCCAAAACCTATCGTCAAGACGAGTTGGGCGATGTTGTTACCGCTTTTGAACAGATGCTGCTGCAGATTTCGCGGGCGATCGCCAATCGCAAACAAGCTGAGGCAGAACTGCGTCTGTCTGAAGAAAAATTTTCTAAGGCTTTTCGCGCCAGCCCTAACCCTGTAACCATCAGCACAATGGCTAATGGGCAACTGATTGAAGCTAACGACAGCTTTTTGCAACTCCACGGCAGCACGCTTGAGCAGGTGCTAGGGCAAACAGCTTTGGATTTGAAGCTTTGGGCCGATCCTCGCGATCGCCAGCAGATGATTCAAACTATTCGCGATCGCGGCTTTATTCGCGATCAGGAATACTGCTTTCGCACCCGCACCCAAGCGGCTCGTACCGTTTTGTATTCGGCAGAGCAAATTAGCATTAACGGTCAAGACTGTATTTTGTCGGTTGTTAACGACATTAGCGAACGCAAACAGGCAGAAGAAGCCCTGCGAGAAAGTGAGCAGCGCTTTCGCACGCTGGTCGAGCAAGCGGCAGACGCCATTTTTGTGGTCAATCAGCAGGGTCGCTTTGTGGATGTTAATCAGCAAGCCTGTCGCAGCTTGGGCTATAGTCGCAGCGAGTTGCTGCAACGCTCGGTGCTAGAGGTGCAGCAGAGTTTGACCCCGGCGCGTTTTTCTCAAGTCTGGAACACTGTTTTATCAACCAACAAGTCTTTGACGATAGAAGGGGTGCATCGTCGCCGATCGGGTAGCCAGTTTCCGGTAGAGGTGCGGCTAGGGCTACTAGAGTTTGGCAGCGATCGCCTGATTCTGGCCTTAGCCCGCGACATTAGCGAACGCAAACAGGCAGAAGCGGCGCTAGCGCGTCTGGCCGAAATTGGCGAATTAGCTGCCATGATTGTGCATGAAGTGCGCAACCCCCTAACAACGGTACTGATGGGGTTGAGTTCTTTCAAACGGCTCGATTTGCCAGAGCGGGCTAAAATGCGCTTGGCCTTTGCCCTAGAAGAGTCAGAACGGTTGCAGCGCTTGCTCAATGAAATTTTGCTCTATGCCAAGCAGCAAACCCTAACGCTGGTTGAACTCGATGTCTATGCCCTCTTGCAAGAACTGCTAACCGCTTTGCAAGCGATGCCCGCTGCCTGCGATCGCCAAATTCAGCTCAAGCACTTTGACCGAGCCGCCGTCATTTTAGGCGACATCGACAAGCTCAAGCAGGTTTTTATTAATTTAGTCAGCAATGCTTGTGAAGCGATCGCCGTAGGAGATCAGGTCACCTGTCAAATTGAAGTTGAGCCGTCCCCCCATCAGGTGGTGATTCGGGTACATAACGGCGGCGAGCCGATTCCGCCAGAGGTGCTACCCAAGCTCACCCAACCCTTTTTCACCACCAAGTCTTCGGGTAATGGTTTGGGCTTAGCCATCACCAAACGCATTATTGAAGCTCACGGCGGTCAGCTAGCGATCGCTTCGACATCTGCCGCCGGAACAACCGTTACCGTCACGCTGCCGCTCAAATCGGCTGACGCTTCAGCCCAGATCCCTTAGCCGCCCCTCCATACTAAACTCAACTAGCCAGCCAGTCTTGACCAGCTAGATCCATTGGGCATCTAGCTTTGACGCTATAAACTACTAACAACAGCTAGAGAACCTGTTGGCAAGGCAAGCAGCGGTTTAGGACAAAGCCGCAGTGCCTGTTTTCAGCCTAGCCCCATCAACACCCCCGCAAGCTATGAAGACTTCTTGGCACTTACGAGACTATGTCTTTGCCGCTTTTATGACCATTGGCATGGTTGCGTCTGTTTTTGTGATTGGGCCACTGGTACCTCCTTTCTTGCAATTGGTTGCCTGGGCACCCATCGGCGGCATCTTCTTAACCCTGGGCATGGCAAGGCTGCAACGTCGCGGTAGCGTCGCGCTAATGATTTTGCCGCTAGCGCTTTTGCTTGCCCCGATTTCTCCGGCGATTACGCTTTATCTGGCACTGACAACGCTGGTTACCGAAGCGGCAGTGTTTTGGCGCGGTAACTATCGTACTAAGGGCAATCGCTTGCTGGGGACGGTCGTTTTCTTTGTGAGCGCGGTTGTGATTGGTTTGGTCAGTGCGGGTTTGATGCTGGGAGCTGAGTTTGCCAACCTGTTAACGCAGCCCTGGTTGTTGGGAGGGCTGGCGATCGCGGCTGGCATAACAGGAGCCGTAGGGTGGTGGCTGGGCGAATCCATCGTGCGGCAGCTAAGACGAGCGGGCAAGTTAGATGCTGACCTCTAGGCGATCGCGGCTAACGCAGGTCAATCCCTATCTCAAAATGGCGCTGTGTGTTTTGCTGATAGGGCTAACCCTCTGGTTGCGGCAGAGCGAGGCCATGCTGATATTGGTGGGTGGGTTGCTGCTGCTGTTGCCCATGCCCATTCGCTGGGGCTGGCTGCTTTATGGGACGGTTTCTTTGGGGATGTTTACCCTCACTTCGGCTTGGCTACTGGGGGACTGGCCCAAAGCGCTCTTTAGCACGCTGCGATTGCTGTCGCTGCTGCTGCCAGCGCCTGTGCTGGTGCTAACAACCCCCCCTGCTGACTTAATTCGGGCCTTGCAAAGGTTGCGGTTACCCAGCTTTTTGACGTTGAGCCTGATGTTAATCTGGCGGTTTCTACCGCTCATGCAGCAAGAACTACAGCGGCTTTGGGAAGCGAATCAGTTGCGCGGCATCGATCTGCGACGGCAACCGGGCCAGTGGTTTTCAGGATTGATCGTGCCCCTGGTGTTTCAAATGGTGGCTTATGCAGATGAGGTGACTGTGGGTTTACAAACTCGTGGCTATTCGCCAACAGCGCCTCGCAGCAGTAGCAAACCCCTCCGTTGGCGCTGGCTAGATACTGGCTTTGGCTTGGGGGCAATTGCCTGGTTAAGTTTAATTAGCTACTGGGAGTGGGGACGCTAATCCACATGAGGGCGGCTGAAAGTTCTGCGAACGGCGAAAAACCACTGTTAACAGCGGTAGATCTGAGCTTTACCTACATCGGGCAAACCCAGCCCACCCTCAAAGCGGCTAACCTGACGCTGCAAGCGGGCGAACTGATCGTGATTGCAGGGGCGACGGGCAGCGGTAAAAGTACCTTGCTCAACTGTCTGACGGGCATTGCTCCTGAATATACGGGCGGACAGCTTACCGGAGAGGTGTTTTACCGCCAGTGTGAGATTACGTCTTGGTCAATTCGGCAGCGATCGCAGTTTATGGGAATTTTGCTGCAAAATGTGGAAGTTCAGCTTTTTACCGATCGCGTTTGGGACGAAATTGTTTTCGGTTTAGAAAACTGGAACCTGCCCCCTGGCGAAATGCAGACGTTAACCCAAACTGCCCTGCATCAGTTTGATCTGGTCGCTCAGCAAAACTGGGCTATTCGCCAACTTTCTGCAGGACAAAAGCAACGCCTCTTGTTGGCCTGTTTACTCACCCGTCAGCAAAGCGTTTTATTGCTAGATGAACCCTTTGCTTATTTAGATACGGCGGGTGTTGATCGCTTGCTAGCGTTGCTAAAGCACTGCCGCGATCGCGGTCAGGCTATTTTGGTAATTGAGCATCGGCTAGAGTTGCTGCAACCTATCTGCGATCGCGCTTACCGTATTCAATCTGGCGAGATTGCTCCCTGGCACTGGCCTCGTTCGTTAGCCACCGCTATGCCGCCGCCACCGGCGCCAGCCCGTCGCTTGGCAACCCATACCGCCGCCACCAACCAACTTTTACAAACCCAAAATTTGAGCTGGGGAGGTTATCCGGCGTTTCCTGACTTGCAGGCCGGAGCGGGAGCAGTAATTTTGCTAAAAGGGCCAAATGGCTGTGGTAAAACCACGCTGCTGCGGCTGCTCAGCGGCCTGCTTAAGCCCACCACTGGCCTGATCAAAATATTAGGGCAAGATACCCGGCGGCAAAGCGTTGTGCAGATTGCTCAGACGGTGGGGTTTGTCTTACAAAATCCGAACCATCAGCTTTTTGCCGAAAGCGTTTGGGCCGAAGTCAAGCAACCGGGCGTTGCCGCTAACCAGGCAAACACCCTGCTCGAACAGCTCAACCTTAGCCCTTGTTTAGAACAGCATCCGCAGGCTCTTTCACAAGGACAAAAGCGACGTTTGGCGTTAGCTGCCGTTTTAAGCCGTCAGCCTCGCATCTGCCTGCTAGACGAAATTATGGTTGGGCAAGACGCGGCTTCTTTAGCGCTGATGCTACAAGCCCTCAAAACCTTTACCCAGCAGGGCGGAGCGCTTATTTTTACCTCTCACGATCCGGGGGTGGCTGAAATTCTACAGCCGCAAATTGTTGCTATTGGCGGCAGTCAGTTGTAGGGGGGCAGGGCAAAGCGGGGTGTGCGCTGCCTAAGGTTTGGCCGACGTTTCAGAGCGGTAGTAGAAACGATAGCCGAGAACCGCCGCGATCGCAATCACGACGACATAAGGGCTGTAGGCCAACAACCAGAGGCCAATTTGCAGCAGACCAACGGTAAAGCCACTCACTGAACGGGTGGCTGTTTGCCAGGTGGTACCCAGCTTTTCGGGGAGCGGTCGTGAGGTGGGCGTAGCTGGAACCGCTTCAATCAGGCTGAGATCGACAATGGCATAAGCAACGCGATTTTGCAGCGCTTTTTGCTGAGCGTCTATTTGCTCAATCGACTGACGCACTGTACTGAGTTCGCGCGATACTTCCAGCACTTCGGCAATCGACCCGGTGCGCTCCATAATTTTTAGCAGCGATTCTTCAGACTTACGCAAGTTGCGTAGCCGCGCCGCCAAATCTACCAACTGATTCGAGACATCTTCTGCCGCGATCGCCTGATTTTCTACGGTACCCAGCGCTTTAAGGGCGTTGAGGGTCGTGTCTAGCTGAGCCTGAGGCACCCGCAATTGAATAAAAACTTGATGGCGATCGCCTAAACTTTGGGGCTGCTGGTCTTGGAGTGAAAGCAAATCGCCTTGCTGCGTTTGCATAATTTGCGATACTTTTTCGGCGGTTTGCTCAGCCGAATCGACGGTCAGCGATAGGTTGGCCCGCTTGGCGAGGCGCGGTTGGGCGGCTGGGGCAGCGGTGGTATCTGCTAGCAGGGCAGCCGACCCTTCTGCTGGCGCGGCTTGTGACGCTGCGGGGGCATCAGCGGCCATTTCTTCAGAGGCGATTTCACTGGTCACGTTGGCTGCACTACAGCTCACCAGCGCCAGCAGGCTGAGAACAGGAACCAGTAGACGGGTGGATTTAGCGCTAAAACTTAACGGCATAAGCGTAAAGACTCAGTTCGACATCCTCAGTCTGGCAACTCTACCGGAGGTTGTCACCCAAGTTGCAAAATCTGAAACCAGCTCGTGCTAGCTTGTTTGATAGACAAGGGTTATAGCTTTAGCTCCTCAAGTTGAGACGCTTGAAGGGCTAAAAACCACTGGTAGCAAACCTTTGATTTTGTCTTCTGATTTTTGCTTTAGCGATAGACGCCGTCGATCAAAACGCTAGCAGATCGGCTGGCTCGTCATAAGTTTTTGTGGCGAAGATTCAGAGTACCTGCTCGATCTCATAACCCGATGCTAAAAGCGCTAAAAAGAGAGCGGCTCTTTTGCAGAACCGCCCTGTTGCTGAGCTTTTAATAAGCCAGCGTTTCTAATGTCTCACGTAGATAGCGACGTACCTGCTGATCTAGCGGCAGACGCTGAAAGGTTTGAGTGTTTTGCTCAGATTGCCATCGCTGAAAGCCAGAACTGTTGGCGATCGCCTGCTTGAGGCTCTGCCAAATTTGTGCATCCTCTGCAAAGGATTCTTGTAGGGAAAAGGATGAACCTGCCATAGAATTTCTCAGTGCTTACTCAGCACTCCTTATAATTGGAACAACTCAATTCAGACATGCCCCTCGGCAGAAAATGGTCTGAAAACAGGCGATCGCCCGCTTGACACCCCTAGCTTAACGCAGACTCCAAACTGAGACTGTGACACTCACCACAGAATCTTAAGCAACTGATTAACTTTTTAGCCGCAGCAACTAAGCCTCAGTCGTTTCGGTATCTGCGGCGTCAGCTTTGTCTTCTAAATCAACCGTTTCCACCTCTGCTTGCCCCTCAGAAGGAGATAGAACCACCGGATTTTCATCATCGACAACGTCTGCCACCGTTGGGGTTGCTTCTGTCTCCGGCGTTGCCTCGCCAGCCTCCGGTTCAGGGGGGTCTGCTAGCTTTACAGACGCTTCTGGTGCCTCTTCAGCGACAGCGTCTTCGGCTGCTGCTTCTAGGTCAACCGCTTCCACTTCTGCCTGACCTTCAGAAGGCGACAACACTACCGAATTATCTGCTGACGTTGCCGCCGCTGTAACGTCAGGCTCAGGGGCATCAGCCGCCGTCTCTTCCAGCGCTGCTGGTGTATCTGCTGGCGGCTGGCTACTGGTTGCAGCCAAGTCAGAAACGTTGGTGTCGGCGGCGAGGGGAACGGCTTCCGCCTCAGCTTGCCCTTCAGAAGGTGATAAAACCACCGGATCGGCCACGGCGTCAGCGTCCGCCGCCTCAGCGCTTAGATCGGCGTCCGCCCCTGCTTTTTCTGCCAATTCGTCTGTTTCCGTTTCGGCCAGGTCGGGGTCGGCCTCAGGGGTATCTATAACCCCAGTCTCCGCTTCTGCCTGCCCTTCGGTGGACGACACCCCTTCAGCGGCTTCTAAGGTTGCGTCGGTTGCTTCATCCTCAAGGGTTAAAGCTGCCTGTTCACTGGCTGTTTTAGGGGCTTGCTCATCGGTTGGGGGGGCTGCGCCTGCCTCTACAGTGGCGAGATCGGGAGAGTCGTCTGCGATCGCTGGCTGGGGTGGCGCGGCGATCGCAGCAGATTGAGGCTGCAACTCTGGCAAGATTTGCTTAAGGCGTAGACCTAAGATAGTGAAATTTTGGGCGATCGCCGCTGCTGGTAAAGGCGTCACACTGGCTAGCTTTTGCTCGCTCACCCACAACACGCGTAAAACGCTCAGTGGCACCTGTAAAAACAGATTGCTCCCCAAAAAAGCAACAGCCGCTACTCCTAAACCTGTCAGGTGATTGTTAAAAGGCGTGATCGTTGCGGCGATCGGGGCGAGGCAGTACACCTGCCACAAAACCCAACCCCAGACAATCGCGCCCAAGCCCGTCAAAAGCTTAACTTGAGGAGATTGAAACAGCGGCAGCATTCGTCGTCTTTCTTCGCTAAGCTGCTCTGGCTTAACCGCCACCGCTAGCAAGCTAAAGATGTAAAACGGACGCTGCCACTGCATCCATAAAACTGGAAGAATGCCGATTCCTAACAACAGTGCCATCTCTAACCAAACGGGCATCACCGGATAGCCTGCCGCCAGTCCTAGCAAGCAAATGTCTAAGAATAGCGGCAACGCTGCTAATCCGGCGAAGTGTACCCACAGGTAAGGATCGCGTCGAAAGGAACCCATCGTGCTTTAAGCCATTGCTAGAGTGCGACGCTTCGACACCAGGCGGAAGGCTTCAATTGTGTCTCCTTCTTCCCAGCCGTTGAAGCTATCGACACCAATACCACACTCAAAGCCCGCATTAACCTCCTTGACATCTTCCTTCATCCGCTTGAGCGAGTCGAGGTTGCCTTCAAAGATGACCTCACCCCTTCTCATCACCCGGATGCGACAGTTACGCGTTACCTTACCTGACTGCACATAAGAACCTGCCACTGTGCCCTTACGCAGCGGAAAGACAGCCCGTACTTCCACTTGACCCAACGGTTCTTCGACGAGTTCTGGTTCGAGCAAACCTTCCATCGCCCCTTGAACGTCGTCAAGCAGCTTGTAGATCACTTCATAGTCGCGGACATCTACCCCCGCGCGATCGGCGGCTTGACGCGCACCTGGAGCCAGGGTCGTGTTGAAGCCGATAATGACAGCGCCACTCGCTGCGGCCAGATCCACATCGGTTTCGCTAATTTCACCTGGAGCCGCTAGCAAGACGCGGATTTGCACCTCATCTTGGGGTAGCTGCTGTAGAGCGCCCAAAATGGCTTCTAGAGACCCTTGTACGTCTGCCTTCAGCAAGAGGTTTAGCTCTTTGAGGTCGCCTTCTTGAGCTTGGGCAGACAAACTGTTGAGGGTAATCCGGCGAGATGCCATTGCCTGTTGTAGGCGTGACTGGCGCTGGGTATCGGCACGGCTGTTGGCAGTAGCACGGGCTACTTTCTCATCCTTAAAGACGTCAAACTCGTCTCCGGCTGCTGGGACGTCGTTTAGACCCAACACCTCAACCGCAAAAGAAGGCGTTGCTGCCTCGACTCGGTTGCCGCGATCGTCAATCATGGCGCGCACTTTACCAAAGACGGAACCAACGACGATAGAATCGCCGACTCGCAAGGTACCGTTTTGTACCAGCAGCGTTGCCACTGGGCCACGAGCCTTGTCTAGGTTGGCTTCAATCACCGTGCCCTTAGCAGGCCGATTAGGATTGGCGTGGAGATCTTCAACCTCGGCCACCAGCAGAATCATTTCCAACAGGTCGTCTAGGTGTTCTCCCTGCAAAGCACTGACGGGCACCATAATCGTGTCACCGCCCCATTCTTCAGGGACTAGGCCGTGTTCCATGAGTTCTTGCTTCACCCGGTCGGGCTGGGCGGCCTCTTTGTCGATCTTGTTGATAGCCACCAACAGCGGTACTTCGGCAGCTTTGGCGTGGCTGATGGCTTCAATCGTCTGCGGTCTGACGCCATCATCTGCCGCGACGACCAAGATAGCAATATCGGTTACTCGGGTTCCCCTAGCCCGCATAGCGGTGAAGGCTTCGTGACCGGGGGTGTCTAAAAAGACGATTTGCTGAGAATCGCCGTTGTGGTCGATATCGACGTGGTAGGCACCAATATGCTGGGTAATCCCCCCGGCTTCACCCTGAGCGACTTTGGTTTTACGAATGGAGTCTAAAAGCGTGGTTTTGCCGTGGTCTACGTGCCCCATGATGGTTACCACGGGAGGACGGCGCTCTAGATTTTCGAGGTCTTCCACAGCGAGCATTTCTGTTACCTTGCGGGCTTCAGATTCGACTTCAGCCGTTTCTACCTCGACTTCGTACTCTTCAGCCACCATTTCGATAGTGGGGATGTCGAGAGTCTGGTTGACATTGGTGGCAATGCCTTTGATAAACAAGAACCGAATAATTTCGGTATCGGCCACCATAATTTTGTCGGCTAGTTCGTTAACCGTGAGTCCAGTCGTGACGACAATGCGCTCAGGCCGTTGGGGTTGGTTATCTTGCTGGCGATCGCGCCGCTGATTGCGACTGGATTCTTTTGAAAACGTGGGTTTGCGATTTTTCGCCGCTGCTGGCTTGGGTTGGCTGGTAGGCCGCGCCGACTTGGGCTTGGGCGGACGCGCTAAGGACACGCTTAGCTGAGAAGGAGCCATATCAGCCGCTGCCTGACCCGCATCGATCACCTCAGCGAGGTCTTCGTCTTCGTCGTCAAGCACAGGCTGCGATCGCCGTTTGGCCTTAGTGACTTTACTGGCGCGACGCATTTCTTGCTCATCGTCTTCTTCGCGTTCTTTGCGCTTACTCGTGCGCGGTGGCGTGGGCCGACGCAGAATGGGCTGATCAGCGTCGTCTTTGATTTCTGTCGGCGAACTGGTTTCTTCAGAATCAGAATCAGTTTCTACATCAGCATCTTCAGAACGACTGGGTCGCTTCGGCTTGGGCCGTTTCAGCTCAGGCTTGGGTTTGAGCTGGGCAGTTTCTCTATCTGGACTGCCTTCTGAGCGGCTGTCTTCATCAACAGGCGTAGGACGGCTAGGAGCCTCTACCCGTTTGGGCCGTTGGGGTCGAGGTGGCGTCAGCAGTTCGACAGAAGACTCTGGCTGCTTGGCGGCTGGTTCGACGGGCGCTTCAGGGATAGACTCAGCAGCCTCATTGGCAGAACGACTTGGCGGTCTGACTAGCTGAGGCCGCTGCTTTGGAGCCTGCTCAGGTCTAGCGGGCGCTGATGCGGTTGGTTTGCTGGGAGGGGGGGTAGGCGGCGAACTTAACGCGGTTGCCTCAGTTTCTCGATTGTCGGGCTGTTTAGGTTTGGGGGAAATGGGACGAGCCACCGGACGACTGGGTGACGAGGCTACAGCTTCTACTCGTTCGGCTGCATTTGAACTAACGGGTGCCGTTGGTTTGGGCCGTTCAGGAGGACGCATATCATCAGTCGCTTTAGGGGGTATGGGGCCAGAACGGCTGTGGCGAATTTCTAAAATTTGCTGCTTGCGCACAGGTCGTTGGGCACCATTTTTTTGTCGGGTAGGCTTGCTCAGTTTTGCTGAGCTTTGCCCTGATGTGACTGCACTGGGTGAATATTTACTAGCAGCCGAGCGAATTTGACTCGCTTCTTCTTCAGTAATGGTGCTGCTATGGCTTTTCGCCGATATGTTGAGGCGATCGCATATCGCCAAAATGTCTTTATTATCTAGGTTAAGCTCCTTTGACAACTCGTATATCCTAACCTTGGCGTTGTTCATCCAATTCCCTCTCAATAATCTTGTTATCGCATCATGGTTTACCGCTCTCTGAGTCCTACAATTGCGAACTAAAAGCTAATTGTCATTCAACTCCTTATTCCGTTTTAAGGACCTTCAGCATAACAGGCCAGAAGCTCGTAAGGTAATGTCTCCCCTCGCCTCTGCCCTAATAATGAGTTTAGCGGGGGATTCAAAATTCGTTTTAGACAGCTAGTTTAGAAGAAAACGACACCTGTGAAATAGAACCAGACATCGCGCCGCTGGGCTTGCTCAAACAGCAAGGCATTCAGGCTGCGTTTATCTCCTCAAATAGTAAACGCTTTTTTTGCCTAACGAACCTATACAGCCCCTACTGGCGACGCTAATCTTTGCTGCAGAGTGACATAAATTTCCGGAGGAACGGATGTTCGCAGCGATCGCCCTAAGCGATTTTTTTTCTGGGCGGCTTGGAGGCAAGACGCCTGGGGGCAAAGATAGGCTGAACGACCCATACCCTGATCTAATTGTACCTGGCGAGTGGGATGCACTCGCACGATGCGCCAAAGGTTGTCACGATGGTCAACTCGACGACAGCTTAGGCAGCGTCGATAATTAGGTTTCATCGTCGTCGTCGCTGTCTTCGTCAACAAAATCGGCCTCAGTAGATTCGCTATCAGAAGGGGCTAAATTTGCTGCCGCTTCTACCTCCTCAGTTTCATCGTCGCCATCATCGTCGTCGACGATCTCCGTTTCCATTGCTTGATCCGTAGCTACGGCGATCGCTGATTCTTCGCTCATCTCTGCTTCTATCTCGTCATCAGCTATCTCGTCATCAGCTTCAGCCGCAAGTTCTGCTTCAAGGGCCGCCGCCTCTGCCGCTTCTGCGGCTTGTCTGGCTTCCTCTTCGGCGCGTTTGGCGGCGGCGATCGCAGCTTGTTCTTCTAGCTTGCGGGCTTCTGCTTCATAGTCATACTTAGCAGAATCTTTAATATCAATTTTCCAGCCTGTCAGCCGAGCCGCTAGGCGTACATTTTGCCCCTCGCGGCCAATTGCTAGGCTGAGCTGATCTTCCGGTACTAAGACATGAGCTTGCCGCTCTTCGGGGTTAACCAGGCGAACTTCGTCTACACGGGCTGGGCTAAGCGCATTAGAAATATAGGTGGCCGGATCAGGCGACCAGCGAATTACGTCAATTTTTTCGCCTCGCAGTTCGTTGACAACTACCTGAATCCGCGAACCCCTAGCACCAATGCAAGCTCCCACCGGATCGACATCGCGCTCTAACGTGTCTACTGCGATCTTAGTACGTGGCCCGACTGAGCGAGAAGGGGGGTTTGCCTCACGAGCAACGGCGACAATCCGTACCACTTCGTCTTCAATTTCGGGTACTTCGGTGGAGAAAAGTTCAACGACTAGACCTGCATCGGCTCTAGAAACTAGTAGCTGAGGGCCACGGTGAGAACCTTCAGACACCCGCTTAAGTAACACCCGAAAGGTGGCGTTAGCCCGGTAATTGTCGTTAGGTAGCTGATCGCGCTTGAGCAACTCAGCTTCTACATCTGGCTGGCCGTAGCCGCTGCTGACCGCCATAATCACAGATTGGCGCTCAAATCGCAGCACCCGCGCTTGCAGTACCGTGCCTTCTAAGTCTTTGAATTCTTCCTGGATCATTTTGCGCTGTTGATCGCGCAGCTTTTGAGCCAGTACCTGCTTGGTTTGAATCGCCGCCATTCGGCCAAAGTCACGCTGTTCGGGGGTGACATCTAGCAGTACGGTTTCGCCAATTTGGGCTTCGGGGGCAACTTCTTGAACTTCAGAGAGGGCAATTTGATGATCGGCGTCTTCAACCGCTTCCACGATGGTTTTGGTGGCAATTACCCGGAAACCTTCGCCTTCGGGATCTAGCTCAACGTCAAAGTTTTCAAAATACTCTTCGTCAAACTGAGAGCTATCCATTTTGAGGGTACGGCGATAGCGCTCGTAGCCTTTGAGCAGAGCTTCGCGCAAAGCATTTTGCACGGCATGTTTAGGAAGATTCTTGCTGCGACTGATCTCGTCGATCATCACTTGCAAGTTTGGTAAGCTGACCATTGACATAGCTAAGGACCTCCAAAAAATTGACGATTTCAGTGTGTGTGAGCCGTCAGTTAGGGTGTAAATGTGTAGCTAGATAAAGTTAAAAAATGAATTAAACCTCTGAGCGATCGCTGAGTTTAACCCACTCAACTAAAGGTCGCGGTAGAGCGATCGCTTTACCTTTTTGATTAAGGTAGATAGAGTCTTGATCCCGTCCGGCGAGCTTACCCACCCATGTTTGCTTGCCACGATGGGGTTCGCTCAACTGCACTTCAACCGGAAACCCTTTAAAAACAGAAAAGTCGCGATCGCTAGCGAGCGTTTCTGAGACGCCTGGGCTAGAAACTTCTAACACGTAAGCATCAGGGATAATGTCGGCTGCATCTAAAACTGCTTCCAAAGCCGTACTCATGCGCTCACAATCTTCTAATCCGGTATCATGCTGCGGATTTCGCACGTCAATTCGCAAGACAGGCGGAGACTGATTGGTTTTGAAGACTGCACTGACAACTTCTAAACCAAGGTCTTCTGCAATCGGCTGGGTTAGATCGATAATTTGAGGAACTAAAGGATGAACCATGACGCCATTAACAATAAAAAAAGTGGGTCTCAGACGCCCACTTCCCACGAAATCATGTTGACTTGGGTCGATTAATGCTCTGCATTAACCGCAATGTCAGTTTAGCGTACGAATTGAGCCGATGTACGCAATGTTTATTGGTTTTTAATTGTGGCTATTTCTGCCCCAGTCGGCGGGTTGTTTCATACAATTCGTAATTGCGCTGCTGCATCGCTTCTACGTCTTCAGCCGCAATTCGTTGTACGTAGTTGACCTTGACTTCGTCTAGCAGCGCAATTGTCAGCGCTTCAATATCGGCTAATGTGCTGTCTTTTTGCAGCTCCTCTTGAGCCGTAGCAACCAGATGGGTAATTAGTTTTTGGGTGAGGGCCGCTCCAGCTTCGTCTTCAAGTGCGCCTGTGAGGGCACCGTAGGCATTTTTAGAAATTTCTGCGGCGATCTGGCGCGTTAGTTGACTGGGTAGCTGAGACATCCCCGGTATAGCCTGTAGCCCCTGATAGACAGGGGTTTGATCGACTGCATTCGTAATGCTGTGCTGAATCAGGTTGTCAATTTCGGGTTTGATCTGGGGTAAAACTCGGTAAACTAGCAGCGATGTCAAGCGGCTGGAAATGGCCTGCACTTCATCGACATCGTTGAGGTCAATATATTTTTGGCCTGAATCGGGTTTGACCAGCCACTTTGCTACTTCGCCCTCGCGAATCAGGTTTTGGGCTTGGCTAATGATGCGTAGCACAATAATTTCGGTTAGCTCAACGGCGATGTTGCTAATGACTAGCCGATTGATGCGGCTGCGTAGCGGATCGAGGTCAATCAGGTTTGACTGATTGATGCGCACAATCACCGGAATAATCCGCAGCCACCGCCAGAACGGTAAGAGCAAAAAGAGGTCATACCAGCGCAGAAGAATGGCATCGAGCCAGCTAGTGCCTTGATAGCGGCGCGAAATTAGCAGCGTTCTCAGGGCTAGCTCAATGGCAAAAAGGTAAATAAACCACTGATCAAGTAACCAAAACTGATCGAGGGGTTCGCCGTCTTCCCATACTGGGCGGTAATAGTTGGTTTCAATTAGCGGGCGAACTTCGCTATTAAAAAAGCCAATAGAATTTCCCCAGTTGGCAGATTCTAAATAGGACTGACTCCAAAAGGTGTTAAATGCGTCTTTGGCGGAATCGGTGCCGACTTGTTCCCGTACCAAGTTTTTGATTCGTTCGAGGGTGCCTGTTTTGTCGGCAATTTGAAAGGGGTTTTCGTCAATGATTTCGCTACTGCGATCGCGCAGTTCTTGTAGCAGGGTTCGAGCTTCTGCCGATTGCAACCCGGTTTGAGAGACTTGTTCTTCTAACTGATCGACAATTTCTAAGTAAGCGGTGGTTGTGCGTTCTGGCTCAATCCCTTTGAACGCGGCTCCGTACCACTGGGTCAGGGCTGGAAACTCTCGCAGGTAAAAGTCGCGAAAGCGAATGTAGCTGAGATCAAAAGCCACCAACACCAGGTTGAGCAGCGCCAAACTAGCCATAAGCCGCTCAAACCACTGATTGCGTCTAGCGACAGGCTTTTGGGTACGAATTTTACGCGGACGAGAAAGAGCGGCCATAACTCCAGCGGAAACCCATTAGCAATGAATCTACTACATTTGCCCGATCAAACCAGTGCGGACAGCCGTTAATGAGAGAATTTACGTCAGGTTTTACAATTGTTTACAGAAGAGTTTGAGGGCTGAGTGATGACCACAGCGATCGCTTCCGAGTCGGGTACCTACTGGCAGTGGCAAGATTACCCTATTTACTATGTTCGAGCAGGTGAGCCACAGCCGCAGCATCCACCTGTATTGCTGGTACACGGCTTTGGCGCTTCGACCGACCACTGGCGCAAAACGATTGCCGGACTGAGCCATGAGTTTGAGGTGTGGGCGATTGACCTGCTAGGCTTTGGTCGCTCTGCCAAACCCAATATTGCTTATAGCGGCAGTTTGTGGCGCGATCAGCTAGATGCTTTTATTGGGCAGGTCATTGGCCGTCCGGCGGTTTTGGCGGGTAATTCTTTAGGTGGCTATGCCAGCTTGTGTACGGCAGCGCAGCGATCGCAATCGGTAGCGGGTGTGGTGTTGCTCAACAGCGCTGGGCCTTTTTCTGAAGACAGCACCCAGCCTAAAGCGAATGCGATGCAGCAGGCGATCGCCAATATTTCTCGCACGTTGCTACTTCAGCCTTTACCGAGCTGGCTGCTGTTTCAGTACGTGCGGCGGCGATCGATGATTCGCAAAACCCTAGAGCAGGTTTATCTCGATAAGTCAGCCATTACCGACCAGTTGGTTGAAGATATTTACCGACCAGCTTGTGATGCGGGCGCGGCGCAGGTGTTTGCGTCGGTGTTTAAGTCTCCTCAAGGAGACACGGTTGATGCGCTGCTAGCCCAGATGGACTGTCCGCTGTTGCTGCTGTGGGGCGAAGGCGATCCCTGGATGAATACACGGGAGCGAGGCGCTAAGTTTCGCCAGCATTATTCGCAGCTTAAGGAAGTGTATTTACAGGCAGGTCACTGCCCCCACGATGAAGTGCCTGATCAGGTGAATCACTTGATGCAGCAATGGATACGCCAAAACTGGGCGTTGGCTGTCTGAGGCTATCGCTAAGGGTAGAAGGCTGAGGCAGAAGAAAAGTTTTTCTGTTAGCAACTTGCAGCCGTTGAAGTGTTCTCCCGTCTGGGTCTGGGCTATAGCGCCCTTTGTTTTAACTGGGGTCAAAGCTGGAGGCGTTGTAGGCTGAAATGTCGTAAGTACGTTCAAATTTTCTAAAGTCATGGCGGCGCAGTAGTATCGATTTTTTTCATAGGGGTCATGAAAATTAGTTTTTGTAAATTTGAATACATTTTCTTACGCTATAAGCAGATTCAACCCGTTAGTTGATTAGTTAAGGAGCAAATTATTTTTATGAAACGTCAAAATGGCTGGACTTCGCAACAGTTAGCCCACTTCAGCCAAGACTTTGCTAATGCCTTTTATCCCGGCAGCGATCGCACGCCATCGCCTCAACAGCAGCGCGGCTGGAACTCAGAGAAGCTGTGTGCGCTGGGTGAAATTTTGGCGCAGGCTTATGGCCTTGGTTTTTAGGCTAAGCGTGTCAGCCAATTGAGCCATGGGGTACGTCTGGTAGTGAGGCTAGTTGCTAATCAAGAGATAGCCTGAAATAGGCCGTAAATTTGGCTTTATTCAGGTCTATCAGACAAGATTTAGGTGAGCGATCGCCAGCGTTTGCCCTCATCTGCTGTTTCCGCCAAAGGTAACAGCTAGAGGACGGAAAAAAAGCTTTTCTGTTAGCAGCTTGCTGTAGTTGAAGTGCCTGATCGCTTGGAGTTATAGCTATAAACTCTGGCAGTTGTGATCGTAATTTTTCGACTCAAAACCTGAATAGTTAGCCTTAAGAGTGAGGCAATAAAGATCTAAAAGAGCCTGGAACTTAGTTCCAGGCTCTTTTTTTACTCAGTCTCTACAGGGAAAAAATCGGCCTAGCGGTTTTATCGAGAGCCACGGGGACCCGGACGATTTGAGGTTAGGGTTGCCAGTTCTGCCCGCTGATCGGGGGTCAGCACTTCCCGGATGGCAAGCATCATTTCAAAGCGTTGGGTGGCTAGCTGGTTTTTTAAGGTTTGAACCTGCTGGTGTTGCTGGCGAAGCTGGTCGGAGCTGGCATCGCTAGCCATCAGCGATTGCAGTTCTTCGTGAGCTTGCTGCAACTGTTGACGAAGTCCAGCGTTATTAGTTCTGGCTTGCTCTTTGATCGTTTGAATTTGTGCAGTTTGGGCGTCAGTTAGATCAAGCTGCTCTAGCCAGCGATCGCCTCTGCGTCCTTCACCCCGGCCAGCGCCAGGGCCAAAATCCTCGTCGGCTTCAATAGGCTGTTGGGCTAAGCGAGTCGCCCCTGAATTCATTTGGGCAAAGGCAAAGGTACCGCCACTCAACAGCGACAACGACAGCATCGAGAGCAAAACGGTGCGACGTAATGACATAGGCATATCTCACTTCAACTTGCAAACACTCTCATATCGTAATGTTCAGCCGCGATCGCCACCTGAGTCTAAGCTCACAACCGCCATGCATCGGCGGTACCAAGGCAACTTAGTCCCAAAGTACTAGGTCGGCTGGTCTAATTCGTGACTTTTGATCCTATTGTGTTGGCAGACTCCGCTTTATAGTTAGCCCAGCTTGGTGCCGTCATCATTATTTATGCAGCAGTTGGTTCGCGATCGCCATCCTTTTCGCCTGTTGCTTTATCTAGAGTGGATTTTGCTAAGCATTGCTGTGCTGGCCGCTTTTTCGCCGCTGCTGTTTGCCCATCCTCCCAAACCTTTTCCGGGGCCTTTTCACCCGGCCTCAAAACATGCACCTGTGCCCTTTGCAATTCCGCTGCAGGTGGGTGCTTTGCTCAGTATGGCAGGGCTAGGCGCGATGGGGCTGCGGTTGCCAACCCAGTCTAGAGTGCAGCAAGGACTCTACAGCGCCGCTGGGTTGGGGCTAAGTTGGCTGGCGGTGTTGATGATCGGCCATGGGCAGAGTGTGTTTCCGCCGTTGCTGCTGATTGTGGTCATTCGGGCTTGCCTGCTGTTTCCCTGGGGGGGACGGCTCTTGGTCGCAGGCATAGCCTACGGCTCGTTTATTTTGATGCTGCTGCTGGCATTTTTGGGCATTCGGCCTTTGGGCGTGCCGCTAGGGCGATCGCTGCCAGCAATTCTGCGGCGTATTCCGCCTGAATCTTTGCACAATGTGCTGTTAGGGCTAACCCTCAATACCGCTTTGCTGTTTGGCTTGGTGTTGGGTTTTGTGCTGCTGCTGGTAGGGGCAGTGCTGGCAGAAACCCGCAGTCGTCAGCAATTGAGCGAGGCAAATCATCGGCTACGTCAATATGCGTTGCTGATTGAAAACCAGGCTACTTTGCAAGAGCGTAACCGCATTGCCCGCGAAATTCATGACTCGGTAGGGCATTCGCTGGTGGCTCAAAGCATTCAACTCGAAAACGTGGCGATGTTACTACCTGCTAATAGCGGTTCATTGGCTGACCATTTGCACAAGGCCAGAGAGCTGGGTAAAGAGGCGTTGCAGCATGTGCGCCACTCAGTCGCCACGCTGCGCCACCATCCGCTACAGGGCAAAACACTCAAGGCCGCGATCGCTGTGCTGTTGCAAGACTTTCAGCATAACTGTGCGATTCCCATTACGGCTGAGGTGCAAATTGAGACGGAACCGTCTGTCGAAGTGGCGACAGCCCTTTATCGAATTGTGCAAGAGGCGTTGACTAATATTTCTAAACACAGTGAAGCTGACTGGGTAAATCTGAGTTTGGGTGATCGCCGCTCAGACTTAACCCTGCAAATCGAAGATAACGGTCAGGGCTTTGATCCCAGCCAAAATACGACTGGCTTTGGCCTCCAGAGTATGCGAGAGCGGACAACGGCGCTAGGCGGCAGTTTTTATCTCCACAGTCAGCCAGGACATGGCTGCCAGATCCAGGTGGTGATGCCGCGACAGGGGGCAGTGGCGTGATCAAACTTTTACTGGTCGATGACCAGAGTATTGTGCGGGAAGGACTGCGCAGCCTGCTGCAGGCCAAACCTGATTTGGAAGTCATTGGTACGGCTGAGAATGGCAAAATTGCCGTCGAGCAAGCGCTGAGGCTGCAACCCGATGTGGTGCTGATGGATGTGCGTATGCCTGTGATGGACGGTGTCGCCGCTACGCGTCAATTACGAACCCAGGCTCCTCAGATCAAAGTGCTGGTGCTAACAACTTTTGATGACGATGATTATGTCTCACGGGCGATGCAGTGTGGCGCTAAGGGGTATTTGCTCAAAGATACTCCTTCTGAAGAGTTAGCCCAAGCTATTCGAGCTATTCAAAAAGGCTACACCCAACTGGGGCCAGGACTGTTTGAAAAAGCGATCGCTTCGGCACCGACAACGGCTACGCCGCCCCCGGAACTTAACCAACTAACCCCGCGCGAACGCGAGGTACTACAGCTAATTGCGGCGGGCCGCAGTAACCGCGAGATTGCCCAAACCTTGTTTATTTCAGAGCGGACGGTAAAAAACCATGTCAATAGCCTGCTGGGTCGGCTTAACCTCCGCGATCGCACCCAGGCTGCCATTTTAGCGACCACCCTTTATAGAGATCAGCTATGACCACTCTTTCTGGCTACAAGCTAGCGAGTCAGCTATTTTTAGTGGGCGTTTTGGGCTGTGCGACAGGCTGTAGCTGGCTACCCAGCAGCGAAGCGCAAACCCAACCCCCCAACGGCCAAGCCGCCGATGGCCCCGTGGCGGTAGAAACGGCGATCGCCCAAACTGGTTCAGTTGAAACGACGCTGGAATATACGGGTACGACTGAACCTTTGCAAGCGGTTTCTTTACGAGCGCAGGCGGAAGGCCAGTTGTTGAGCGCCAGCGTTGATACTGGTGATGGCATTGCTATCGGCCAGCCTTTAGCCCGCTTAGACGGGGCACTGCTTCAGGCAGAACTCAATGAAGCCGAAGCCGAACTTGCAGCGCGTCAGTCTGAGGTGGCGCAAGCGCGATCGCAGGTCAGTGATGCCCAAACCCAGGTAGAGCAGGCCAGAGTTGAACTACAGCAGGCGATCGCCGATGCCGACCGCCTACAGCGGCTGACCGATGCCGGTGCAATTTCTCAGCAAGAAGCCGAACTAGCTCAAACGGCTCGCAGTATTGCTGCCCAGGCGCTACGCTCAGCGCAAGAGCAGGTAGCCACCCAGCAGCAAGGCGTTGCTTCAGCCCAGCGGCGTGTGGCCTCGCAGCAGGCCATTGTTGAACAAGCTCGTCAGCGGCTAGCCTATACGACGCTGACATCACCCATTGATGGAGTAGTCTTGGCGCGAGCGGCTGAACCGGGCGATTTAGTGCAACCCGGAAATGAAGTTTTTAGCTTAGGAGACTTCAGCGCTGTCAAAGTGATTGTGCAAGTTTCTGAATTGGTGCTGAGTGAGATTAGCCTGGGGCAAGCCGTGCAGGTTCGCCTAGATGCTTTTCCTGATACCTCGTTGACCGGGCGGGTCACGCGCATTTCACCTGTTGCAGATCCCACCGCCCGTCTGATTCCGGTTGAGGTGACGATTCCCAATGCCAATGGTCAAATCGGCAGCGGTTTGCTGGCGCGGGTTAACTTCGCCGCTGCTAGCCAAACTGTCGTCGTGCCCCAAAGTGCCCTAGAAATTGGCGAAAACCAAACTGATTCGGCCACTGCCACCCTCTTTGTGGCGATGGGTGAGGCTCCTGAAGCCCAAGTGCAAACTCGCTCGGTACAGGTGGGCGATCGCGCCAATGGTCAAGTCGAAATCCGTTCAGGCTTAGAACCTGGAGAGGCCGTGGTGGTTCGCAGTGGCGGCCCGCTCAGTGCCGGACAGGTGGTTCGATTAAGTATTCTTTCGGAGTCGTAGCAGGTTACTTATGGCAGCTTCTCATCCCGCTGGGCCAAGTGTCAGCCGTCTAGCAATTCGGCGTCACATTGGCACCCTCATGCTCACGATCGCGGTGATTGTGCTGGGTCTCTTTTTTATCGCCCGTTTACCTGTCGATTTATTACCCTCGATTACCTATCCGCGCATTGGCTTACGGCTAGATGCGCCTGGGGTTTCGCCTGAGGTGGCCGTTGACGAGGTGACTCGACCGCTAGAGCAAGCCCTGTCTGCGACCGAAGGGGTGGAGCAGGTCTTTTCGCAGACTCGCGAAGGGCGCATTAGTCTCGATCTGTTTTTTCGCCCTGGCGGCGATATTGACCAGGCTCTTAACGACGCTACGGCTACGCTTAACCGGGCCCGCGATAGCTTGCCGGATACGGTGGGCGAACCCCGGCTGTTTAAGTTTGATCCCTCGCAGTTGCCTGTTTACGAACTGGCGCTTACGTCTCAACGGTATCAGGGGGTTGACCTGCGAGTATTTGCCGAAGAAGAACTGGCGCGGGAGTTGGGGGTTATTCCGGGTGTAGCCAGCGTTGATGTTTCAGGTGGCGTGCAGGAAGAAGTGCTGATCAACTTGAATCTCAGTCGTTTGCAGGCGCTGGGACTCAATTTACCCGAAGTGTTAGCGGCTTTAGAGGCTCGCAACCAGGATACTGCTGGGGGACGGCTGCGCGGTAGCGAAGCTGAATCGCTAACCCGGCTGCGGGGTAAGTTTCAATCGGCTGACGAAGTTCGTAATTTGATTTTTGAGGTGGGTGACAGCAGCCCGCCTCAGCAGGTTTATCTGCGAGACTTTGCCGAAATAATTGACGGGACGGAAGAACAGCGAATTTTCGTAACGCTCAACGGTGAACCAGCCGTTAAAGTAAGCGTGCAAAAGCAGCCGGACGCGAATACGGTAGCGGTCGTGGCGGATGTCAAGCAGCGGCTAGAGACGTTGAGAGCTTCTGGGCTAATTCCGGCAGATATGACGCTGACGGCCACCCTCGACGAATCGCGTTTTATTCGTAATTCTATTAGCAATGTGGCGATCGCTGGTTTGTCGGGTTCAGCTTTAGCTGCGATCGCTGTTTTGCTCTTTTTGGGTTCGCTGCGGCAAACGTTGATCATTGTTTTGGCAATTCCGCTAGCCACGCTGACGGCTATTTTGATGATCAAACTGTTTGGCCTATCGCTGAACGTTTTTAGCCTGGGGGGATTGGCTCTGGGCGTGGGCATTGTGGTGGATAACTCCATCGTGATGCTCGAAAACATTGCCAAAGGGGCAGAAACCCACGCGGCGCAAACCAATGGGTCGCGTAACGGCCATAACGGTCATAACGGCAGTCGGCGATCGCTGATTCAACAAGCTGAGCAAAGCAGCCAGGAGCTAGAGTCTGCCTTGATTGCTTCCACCACTACCAACTTGGTGGCGGTGCTGCCCTTTTTGCTCATTGGCGGTTTTGTCTCGCTATTGTTTAGCGAACTGATTTTGACCATTAGCTTTGCGGTGGCGTCGTCGCTGGTGGTGGCTTTAACCGTAGTTCCTTCTTTGGCTGCTCGTCTGCTAGCGATTCGCGGCTCTAGTGGCTTGCAGCGGTTTTGGCTAATTCGCCAGTTTGATCGCCGCCTAGAAGCCGCAACCGTTCGCTATACCCAGTTTTTGCGCTGGATTTTGCAGCGGCGTTTGAGCGTCATTGCGATCGCCTTTTTGGTTCTCGGCGGTGGCAGCCTGCTGATGGTCGGTCGGGTACCCCAAGAAATTTTGCCGCGAATTGATACCGGACAAGCCCAACTGTTTGCCCAGTTTCCGCCGGGGACGCCTCTGTCTGATAACCGTCAGGTGATGGCGGCGATCGACCAGCTACTGCGAGAGCAACCTGAGACGGAGTATACGTTTACTACCTCTGGCGGTGCCCTCTTTGCCAGTATCACCAGCGAAAATGCGCTGCGGGGTTCTAGCACTATTACGCTAAAGCCGGGGGTTGACATTACAGCTTTTGTCGATCGCATGAGCCAAGCGTTTGAGCAGTTCAATCTGGTCGATACGTTGATTCGCATTAGCCCAGAATCGGTGCGGGGCTTGGTCTTGAGCAATTCTCCGGTACGCTCTGAAATTGATGTCATGCTACAGGGAAGCGATACTGAGGCACTCCAGCAGGCGGGGCGGCAGGTGTTGGCCGCTTTGGGGGAACAGGCTACCCTGGCTCGTTTTCGACCCGATGCGGAAGAACCCCAGCCTGAGGTGCAGATTCGGCCTGATTGGGAACGAGCAGCCGACCTGGGCTTGACGGCTGAAGATCTGGGTAACACGGTGCAGACCATTTTGAATGGTTCGGTGCCGACGCAGTTGCAGCGAGGCGATCGCCTGGTTGATATTCGAGTGCGGGTCAACCCAGAAGAAATTCAGCGTCCTGAGCAGCTCAGGCTAATTCCGCTGTTTACTGACGCGGGGCAACTGGTGCGCTTGGGCGATGTGGCTAGCATTGAGTCGGGGCAAGCGCCCGGTGAAATTCAGCGGATTAATCAACGGCAGGTCTTTCTGGTGGCGGGTAGTTTAGCCGAAGGAGCCAGCCTAGGAGAGGCGCTCGAAGAAGTTGACACGGTGCTGTCTACCCTGGAACTGCCGGAAGGGGTGAATATTTTGCCTAGCTCTAGTGCTGAAACGAATCAGCAGTTGCAGGCTTCGCTTGCCATTTTGGGAGGGCTAGCCGCCTTTTTGGTGTTTGTGGTGATGGCCGTGCAGTATAACTCGCTGGTTGATCCGCTGGTGATTATGCTGACGGTGCCGCTGGCGCTGGCAGGCGGTATTTTGGGGCTATTTGTCACCCAGACGGCGATCGGGGCGACGGTGATTGTTGGGGCGGTACTGCTGGTGGGGATCGTAGTCAACAACGCCATTATTTTGGTGGAGTTGGCTAACCAAATTCGCGATCGCGCCGAACAGTCTTTTGACCCTGTTAGTCCTCAAACTGCAATTTTGCAGGCAGCACCTCAACGCCTTCGCCCCATTTTAATGACCACCATTACCACGGTTTTAGGTCTGTTTCCTCTGGCTTTGGGCATCGGAGAAGGCTCCGAATTTTTGCAGCCTTTGGGGGTGGTTGTGTTTTCGGGTTTGTCGCTGGCAACCCTTTTGACGCTGTTCATCATCCCCTGTTTTTATAGCCTGCTACACGATCCTTACTGGCAGCGCTGGCGTCGTCGCCTGACACGCAAAACTAAGGTTCTGGTCATGTCTAAGAGCGATCGCTAAGTTTGCGGAAACGGGGTCGTCTGATATGAAGCTAAAACAATCAGACTATCCCTTTCCTGAAAAACAATGCGTTCATCTCCAGACTCTAATCCTCTAAGCAACCGCTTCAGACCGCTAGCCCAAAAACGGTTGATGCAGATTTCGCTAGGCAGTTTGCTGCTTCTAGGTTCTGTTTTGGCCTTGACTAACCCCAGCAAAGAAGACTACCTCAACTACACGGCTGAGCAAATTCATCTTTCATCCAAACAAGGCTGCACCGAATTCGATCGCGACATTGATGTAACGGTTTTCTCAATGCCGACGAGCGATCTGTGTAAGTCTTTTGTGCAAGGTGCTGATTTTCTTGGGCGAGGGGTTTTGAAACAGCTCATTAGCTTGTCAACATCCGAACCCAAAAACTACCTGATTTTGAGTGTTTACACCACAAAAGTACCGGGACGTGTGTACAAAACAGTGGGGATTGGGGGGCATTTTTTCACTTTGACAGAAAAATGAAGTTTGCTCTCTCCTGACTGTCTTAACTCAATAACGACGACACAAGCACCGCTAGCGTTTTCTTAAGGTTGGATTGCCGCGCCCGCTAGAACGCTTGCAAAGATATTGCTCAAGGCACAAAACAGAAGGCAAAAGGAAAGCGTTTCTGTTAGCAGCTTTTAGCATTAGCAATTGAAGCGTCTTAACCTTAGGAGCCTATACCCTGTACAATAAATATCTGGAACATAGCTAAAAGCAAAGATAGAGGCCAGAAAGCGGAAGCAAAGCTTTTTGTCAGTAGCGGCTTTTAGCAATTGAGTGCCTCAACTTTTGTGGCTACCGCTATACCTGTTTGTCAAGCGTAAATTCAGGGGGATCAATGGCGATTGAACTAACTGTCCCGTCTATGGTTTGCGAAGGTTGTGTTGAAACCGTAACCGAGGCGATTACCCAAGTAGATAGCGAAGCCGAGGTCAATATTGACCTCCAGACTAAAGCAGTCGTCGCTAAAACTGAAGCCAGCGAAGCTTCTATTCGGCAGGCGATTGAAGCTACCGGACATACCGTTGCTTGATACAGTTAGTTTGCAGCTAATGGCTTTAGCCTTTATCGCTAATAGCAAACGCCAGAATGACAGGTTTCTGTCAAAAACTGTTAACCATTCAGTGGCTCAGAGGGTGTTTGAAAAGCCAATGGTTGTGATTTTAGGCACTCATCTGATCTCCCCTACTTTTAAGGTGGATTTAGGGGGATCTAAACCGTTTGGCGACGCAGCAGATATCTTTTCAAACATCCTCTTAACGTAGGGCAACTACTCTATCTGCTTAGCTATTGCTAAAAAACGCTAAAGTCCCAGCAAAAGTTGCTTCCATACTGGCTAAATGGCTTGATGATTCAATCAGTAGCTGCCGCAAAAGTTCAGCTTTGGCTGAGGTTTGTTTAGCCTGACAAACCGATTTAGGGAAATTTATCCAAATACAGAAGGTTCGGTTTGCAGCTGATGCAGAATCCGCGTAACCTGCTGATAAGCAGCTTGGCTGCCTTGCTGCTGAAGATAGTGGGCAGCTTGGTGCAAGTCGGCGATCGCCTGCTGTTTTTTGCCTATTTGGCTGTAGATTAAACCTCGGTTCAGATAAGTCTGAGCTTGGTGAGAATCCATTCCCAATACTTGACTAAAATACTCGATTGCTGCTAGTTCATAGCCCTGTTGGTGGCAAGCACAGGCTAAATTAAAAAAAGCGCTTGAATCAGAAGCATCGTAGTTGATTGCTTGCAAAAAGTCCCTCACAGCGGCGGCAGGCTTTTGTATTAGCAGATAGGCCGCACCGCGATCGTCATAAATAGCTGCCATGCGAGCTGCTGATAGCTGAGGTGTGCGTTGCAGCGAACGGTTATAGTCTGCGATCGCGGCTGAATAATGAGCCAAACCAAATTCAGCCAAACCGCGATTATAAAAAGCTCGATAATCGTCAGGCTTTAAACTCAAAACCTGATTGTAGTTATCGATTGCAGCCGTATACAGACCCAAGCGATAGTTAGCTAACCCTCGGTTTAAGTAAAACTCGGCGTTGCTAAAATCACGCTCTAAAGCTTGAGTACAGTCGGCAATGGCTAGCGAGTTTTGGTTAAGTTTTAGATAGGCCAAACAGCGATTGCCATAAGCAGCCGCTCGATTAGGGTTTTGTCGAATAGCTTGCGTGAAAGCCGCGATTGCCTGCTCATACCGCTGTGATTGAAACGCGTCTACTCCTTGCTGGAAACTATCTTGCAAGGAAGGAGTAAACGCCCAGGCTGGTAAAGCCAATAGCGCTGAACTTAAAAAAATAAAAAGAGCTAAAAGCCACGCTCGTTGGTTGGCTAAGATCATTTGCTAATTTACTCAATAGGCTAAGACCACCCCTCAGGGGCGCAGACTTTACACCCCTGTCACGCCGCTTAAAATCGATCTACCAGCCTTTTTCAGCTTGATCTAGCACATAGGCAGCTACGTTTTCAATTTGTTCGGCTGTCAAGCGACCTTTAAAAGCAGGCATGGCATTTTTGCCATTCGTTACCTGAGTTTGAATCGCTGCCAGCGAAGCCATCTCATACTGTTCTAAGTCGCTTTGTTTGAGCGTTTTTGCCGCGTTGACCACATTGCCACCCCCCATATGGCAAGCAGCGCAGTTAGCTGAAAACACTCTAGCACCCGCCGCTACATCAGCCATTGCCGAGGGCACAAACACAAGCAAGCTAATAGCGATCGCCCCAAAAGCTAGCAAAACTCGTTTCATCTTTAGTTGTCTCCCAAAGCCAGTTTTTCTAGCTGATTATGCAAGCGCTAAAAAGCGGCGTCAAAAGACAAAGCGTCAAAGATTTCTATTTATGAACTTCAGCTATCCCTTATGATGCAAAAAGCTTTTTTAGAGGTTTAAATGAGTCAGCCCGTTACCTGGACAGCCGCAGCCGAAGCCCGGTTAAAAGAAATTCCTTTTTTTGTGCGCCCTGCCGCCCGCAAAAAAATTGAAAAATTCGCTCAAGCTGATGGCATCAGCGAAATTACAGTCGCAGTTTATGAACAAGCTAAACAAAAATTTGGCTCTAACTAGCCGCGTCAACCGCCTCTAGCGATCGCCCGGTTGTTTCTACTTGGGCTAGATAGGTCACCAACGCCGCCAACAAGCAGATGCCTGCTAGCAAAAACAACAACGGGGGCACCCCCCAGGCTTGCTGCAACACAGGTAGCCCATAGGTGCCTACCACCGCCCCCGCTTTGGCAAACGCCGCTGCAAAGCCCGCACCACTGGCACGAATAGAGGTAGGAAACACCTCTCCTGAGAGCAAGAAAGTGGTGGCATTTGGCCCTAAATTCATCAACAGGTTAAACACCACAAATCCAGCAAAAACCAGACCTAGCTTTAGCTGGCTAGCTGGCTCTACCAGGTCTGACAAAGCCAAAAGGCTCAGTCCTGCTGCCATACCGACAAAGCCTGTCATTTGTAGGCGAATGCGACCGACGCGATCTATTAACCAAACCGCCAGCACAAACCCAGAAATTAAAAATAGATCTACAAAAGCGGCTCCTTTCGCTGCCGCCATCGCTTGTAAAAGAAAGCTATCTTGACCCGCAAAAGCCAGCGCCCCAATAATGGTGGGGGTAAAAATACCAATGCCGTAAGTGGCAATATCTTGCAAAAACCAGGGCAGCGAGGCTAGCAGCGTTCGCCGCCGATAGGCCGCTGTAAATAAAGCGCCATAAGCTAATTGAGGCTCTCGCTCAGGTGGATCGGTAGCGGGTGTTAGGGTAATCGGGCTAGCCAAGAGGGTAGAAGCCGCTGTCGAAGCCGCCTCATAATCGCCTTTAGCCAGGTAGTAACGTGGACTTTCTAACAAAAAGCTGAGCCGCAACCCGGCAACGCCCATTGCCAGCAGTAACCCTACCCCAAGCATGACGCGCCACCCATATTGAATAGCCAGTTGGGGATTACCGGGATAAAAATGATCAAAAAAGGCAATGGTGCTAAGCCCTGTGAGCGCACCCAATAAGGCTCCCACCGCCTGAAACGAAAAAGCGCCTACGACCATGCGACCTCGCAGCCGAGCGGGTACATTTTCGGTAATGTAGGCGACGCTAATAGGATAATCAGCCCCGATCCCCAGGCCAACCAAAAAACGAAACCCGATTAAAGACGCCGGATTCCAGGCTAAAGCTGTCCCTGCTGTTGCCAATACAAAGATAGCGACATCAACAATTAGCATGCGCTGACGGCCAAGGCGATCGGTGAGGGGGCCAAGGGTTAAAGAACCTACCAGCGAACCCGCGATCGCCGCCACTGCGATCGCCCCAGTACCGCCCGCGCCTAAACCAAAGTCTCGCTGCAAAAAAGGCAGCGCCACACCAATAATAAAAAAGTCAAACCCATCCAGGGCAATTAGCCCTGCCGATAGCCCCCACAGCAACCACATCGGTCGGGTTAGGGCTGACTGATCTAAACGCTGCTCAAAAGACTGAACCGGAGCTGCGATCGTCATAGGGTGGAGTTAAACAGAGAGTCGCAGTAGTGATCAAGCAGATCAGCCGGATCTTTATAAATAGAGACACACCCTGCTTCGCGTAGCTGATCGGGCGAAAAGCCACCGCTTAAAAATCCCAATGTTGGCAGTGAAAGCTTTTGGGCTGCTTCGGCATCGTAAGGGCTATCGCCAATTACAATGACCGACTCAGGGGACACTTGCGGCAGTTTTTCTAAAGCAGCTTGAAAAATGTCAGCCTCAGGCTTGGCTTTTTCTACGTCATCGGCGCAGGTCATGCCATCAATTAAGTCTTTGATGCCTAGCAACTCCCGATAGTGATCGGCGGTTTCTTGCTCGGCTGAAGTCGCCAGAACAATTTGAATGTGGTCTTGGCGAATACGCTCAAATAAAGCCCGAACTTGGGGTAGCGGCTGAATTTGGGGCAGAAAGTGTTCGTGAAAATATTGTTTGCGATACTGGCTGAGGTCAGATCCGTACTGCTGATTTTCCTCGTCCGTTAAAAACTCTTGCAGAATATACTCGCCACCTTTGCCAATTCGCTGTTTAACAGTGGCAAATTCAACGGTGTGACCAAATTTCTCAAACCCCTTAACCCAGGCTTCAGCGTGAAAATTGACGGAGTCTACCAAAGTACCATCGATATCAAAAATAGCGGCTTGGGGCATTGGCTTTTAGCTCATAGGCGTTGAAACAACTGCTTTAGCCTAGAGTTTGTTAAGCTCGCCTGTCTTGTGGCTGAAGATAGAAATTGATTGACCGCGATCGCCTCACCACTGGCTAAACGGCTGCTGGGCTAGATAAGCATTGAAATAGCGCGGATCGCCAGAAACTTCTTCTCCTACCCAGTCCGGTAGGTCAATCACCTGTTGGGGATCACTCAGCTCTACTTCGGCTACAATCAGTCCAGCATTTTCGCCCATAAATTCATCGACTTCCCACACCAGCGATCCCGACAAGATTTTATAGCGGTTTTTTTCAATCAAGGGTTTTTGGCAAAGGGTATCTAGCATTTCTTCAGCGTCGGCGGCAGGAATGGCATATTCAAACTCGGCGCGGCGATTGCCAACTGTGCGGCCTTTGATGGTGACACAGGCGCGATCGCCCACTAGCCGCACCCGCACCGTGCAGCCATCTTGGGCGGTGGTTAAATATCCCTGACGGTAAAATTCGCTGCTGCCCAGCGATCGCCAGCGATCGCCTTTAACTAAAAATTTCCGCTCAATTTCAACGCCCATACTCAGTGTCCCTGGCTTTTCAAACGCCCTCTCAACCGTAACTCAACCAATAAGACCTAACCCAGAATATTTACTTGTGATATTGACTGCCCTGCAAAATAGTTTTTGCCCGATAAAGCTGTTCTACCAACAGGAGCCGCGCCACTTCATGGGGAAAGGTCATCGGAGAAAGGCTCAAAAGTTGGCTTGCGGCTTGTTTCAAAGCTGGGCTTAATCCGGCGGCGCTGCCAATTACAAACACCAAACTATTAGAATCAGCCGCAGCTAAAAAATGAGCAAACCCAACCGATGAAAAAGTTTGCCCTTCTTCACTCAATCCGATTAGGCGATCGCCTCCTTTTAGTATGGATAAAATTTGATCGCCCTCTTTTGCTGGCGTTGAATCTTTGATCTCAACGATCTCTAATTCTGGCAAACGCTGAAGATAGACTTCTACGCCCTCGCGCAGCCAGCCTTTTTTGACTTTGCCAACGGCAATTAGTTTGACTTTGGGGAAGCTTTGCATCGCTGTTGGTTGAGGGTATTACGCTCCCAAAAATAGCCAGCGGCATAGCCTTGAATGGTGCGATCGCCTGTTGCTAGTTCTAGACGTTTTTCCGCTAAGCAGCAAAACTGCTCGTCAATTTCGATGCCAATGTAGTGGCGTCCTAATTTTTTAGCCACAACTGACGTAGTGCCTGATCCCAGGAAGGGATCTAGCACTATGTCGCCAGGATGGCTACTGGCTAAAATCAGCTTGGCTAGAAGCTTTTCTGGCTTTTGGGTCGGATGACAGGTGTTTTCCGGCATTGACCAAAACGGTACCGAAATATCAGTCCACAAATTTGATGGGTAGGTAATGCGAAAGTTACCGTGGTTAGTTGCTTGCCAGTCTTTGGGCTGACCGCTGCGATCGCGGTAAGGAGCCATTACCTTCCGTTTTAGTTTGACCGCTTCCACATTAAATACATACTGATTGGACAGCGTACAAAACCAGATATCTTCTGAACAGTTTTTCCAGTTAACTTTAGCGCCACGACCTTTTTCTCGTTCCCAGGTAATGCGATTTCTGACTTTACAATACTGGCTAACGACCCGATGAATCGCTGTTGAAGACTGCCAATCTCCACAGCAATAAATTGAAGCAGTTGGTTTGAGCAAAGGCAATAGTTGGGAAAACCAACTGTCTAACCAGGTTTCGTAGTCTTCTAAAGATTTGCGGTTGAAGCGCTGTTGATTAAAGGTTTTACTCAGGTTATAAGGCGGATCTAAAAACAGTAAATCAATAGACTGGGGCGGTAGGTGAGGCAGCGCTTCTAAAAAATTTTGGTGCAAAGTTCGATCAAGAACTGCCTCAAGCGGCGTCGCCGTTGTGAGGGTGAGCAAACGAGACTGATAGCGCTGGCAGTCTGACTGACTCAAAGCTAAGGTTCGATTTCGAGGCGCTAAGGGCTTATTCACACTCAGAGGATGTTTGAAAAGTTATCTGCTGTGTAGCAAAACGGTTGAGATCCCCCTCAATCCCATTTTTAAGGGGGACTTCCGAGCCGATTCCCTCTTTTTAAGGGGGGGCTAAGGGGGGATCGATGAGTGCCTAAAATCCCAACCATTGGCTTTTCAGACACCCTCTAATAGCCAAGAACTCCCCTTACCTTACAGCTTTCTATGTCCAAATCGGGCGATCGCAGGCTAAGACTTCCTGGTTTTTCCCTAGAATAGTTCATATTTACTATTTTTAACGGACTGCATGGAAATAACGACGCTTGAGCTGAAGTTTCTCATGCGGCTGTTGGCTCAGGCTAATTACCATGCTCCCCTCAGCCAGATTAGTCTGAATGCTAAAACTTCCGCCGCTCAACGAGAGACTGTTTGCCGCCAACTCGGCCACAAGGGTTTAGTTGCCTACACTGAAGTGATCAGCCGCTTTGGCCTCACCCCAGGCGGGCGGCTACTCCTCAACTTAGACAATCGCAACTTGCTGGTGACGCCCGATGAGTTACTTACGCTCAAGTCAGCCGCTACAGGCCACCTCTCGCCCGCAACTATTCACCCCAAAGTTCCTGCTCAGAGTCGTCAACGTCTGATTCAAACTCTGGCAAGTCGCAAACTGGTCAAAATTAGCCAAAAGCAGATCAAAGACGTGTGGTTGACGCCGCAAGGCCAGCACTTTCTGCGCTTTCAATACAGCCCTCAAGGGCATGACCCAGCGCTAACCCTGACCATGCTAGGGGACTATCTCAAATTTATGCGACAACCTGCTACGCCTGACTCGCTGAATTCTAAATGAGAATTAGCCGACCTGACTATTAGCGACTCAAAATGATGCTTTCATCTGCGCCTGGGCAAATTCCCAGATAGTTGCTTTAAGGTTTTGGCTGTAGGTTTTTTCAGACAACCCATGCAACTTAAACTGTTTACTCCGCTTGGACTCACCCTGGCGCTATTAATCGGCAATTCGCTTAGCTGGCGATCGCCCGTAGCGGTTGCTGAAACTGTTGAAATTGCGCAGGCTGCTCCCTCAGCAAGTCAATTTGTCACTGTCGATCGCAGCCATCCCACTACTGGGAGTTTCCGTATCGTGACTGAAAATGGCCAGCAATATCTAGAATTTGACCAACAGTTCAGCACTGGTGGCGGGCCTGACGTTGAAGTTATTCTTTACCGATCAGCCACCATTCCCACCGCTATTGCTGAGGCCGATTACGTGAAGCTAGATCAGTTACAGCGCTTGCGCGGCAGCCAACGCTACAGCATTCCGGCTGATATTGACCTGGATGAGTATGGCTCAGTTGGCATTTGGTGCCGCACCTTCAATATCACCTTTGGTTACGCTGCGCTCTAGCAAGAACAGCGTACCAACCGCCGTTAAACACA
>NZ_JBQLZL010000074.1:62679-65006 GCF_052168255.1 Almyronema sp.
ACCTCAACGCTGGTGGCTACCGCTATAGCTGCTGTCTTGAATTAAAGGTACGCTGGCGATCGCAGTTTGCCTGCTGACGGTAAAAATGAGCACCTGTTTAAGCGATCGCCCAAGCAACACTGATCCCCCCTGTTAGTACGATCAGCCGTCAACGAAAACGGATGAACTCTGAGTTCATATCGGCCTCTAGCGGAACCCGCCTGAGCGCTACAGAGCCATTCAATTACCGCTGATCTTTTGAATTGCGAAGTTACGTCCGTAAGATCACTAAGATTTTCGAAAATTAGGCAAAATTCTCTGAAAACCTATCCGCATAATTGGTCGTCTCATGATAGGGTCTAGGTAGAATTTAGATAGAGCGATTTTTAGAGAAGATCTATATAAATGCTATAGAGATAAGCAACCCTATGAAGTTCTGGATTCGGGCGTTGAACCTTTGCCAGGACTGGCTTACTCGCAGCAGTCGCTCTACTTAGTCCATCCAAACTCAAAACTTCTATTCGGGCAGTTAGAGACAGTCAAATTGATGTCTGATGGCTTGAGACTTGCTGATTTGTGTCTGTCGAGTCAATTTCATCAAATAGCTTTTAAGTTTCTTTTCGACTGAAGTTTTAATCGCCTAGATAGACGTTATTAGAGTCTGTAGTCAGTTGATAATCGGCTTGGGTAGACTAGCCAATCGATAGTAGACGCCAGGGATCTGACGCAAGAGTTTCATTACGACTCTTCGATACATCTCAATAGGCGGGGTCACGATTGGGCAAAGTTTGATCTCCTTAGAGCTGGCTCACTGCGGTATCAAAAAATACTGCGATTTAAGTCAGTTGCTGGCTTGACTTACTCCTGTAACATCAGGTGCCACTGGGTCAGTCACGCCGCACTGACTGAAAAAGTGCCCCAAATTTTTAAACTAACTTTCCTGAAAAGGTTGAGATGAAGTCGTTATTAGGTAATCAGGGTATCTCTGGAGCGTCGAGGATGGGCATGAAAGTTTGGCAGCTAGGTGGGTTGGGTATTGGTTTGGTTGGGGCGATCGCCATTGGCTGCACGGGCGCTGCTTCTACTTCGGAACAACCGCCCATGCCTACCCAAAACGTAGCTGAGGGTCTGGTTGTTGCAGCCGGGGGGAGCAGTCAGTCTACCGCTGCGACGGAACCTTTCAAGCAGACGACTCAAGCAGGGCCAGTGGAGTTTGCGGTTTGCTATGAGTCAGCAGACTGGCAGCGACCCGAAGCCGCTGTGCAGTTCAAACAGCTAGAAGACATGCCCCGCTATGGGAGCGCTTTGTACGAAGAACCCCTTCAGAGTATCTTTCAAAAGTTCTGGACACACCAGGTTTTTACATTTACCACTTACGGCCTTAGCGCTCGCATGGAGCCTATTTATTTTTCGGGTTTGTGGACAGTACTCGACGATATTTGGGGCTGTTATGAAGATAGCACTGGCGAAAAAATTAACGCCGGAGAAATAGCCGAGCTGTGGCTAATTGAATATCAAATTGAATCGCTGGAGTGGACGGGCGATCGCTATCAGATGGTTGTGCAGCCTAGCGACAGCGGTATCCAGTTTGTCCAGTTTCCGCGTCGTGAGGCAGAATCCAGTTTATCAATTACGGTGACGACCACCGACGGAACTCCCTTAACGGCTGTTTCTGGCGATTGGTAAATAGCTGGCTATTGAAGATTTTGGCAGGGTATCTCGCTATAGATGGCATACCCTATTGTGCTGTGTCAATTTATAGCTAAAGGCAGCAGAAACGTTTTCTGTTGGTAGCTTGCAGCTATTTGAGTGGCTCATCCCTGTTAGCTACAGCGATACAAATTGACCTGGCTTTTAGGAACTGCGATCGCCCCTAGATTTGGGTTTTGGCTATGGGCGTCTGTCTACTCATTTAGCCGATTTGCAAAGACATTATTCAACAAGAATAATTATTAGCAAAGGGTATTTCGATATTTGAATTATCCCTTAATAAGATGATTTTCTTATGGCTAATCTTCTCTATTTTTTCTCGATTGCGGCTTAACTTCAAAAGCAACAACCGAGAACCATTGGCTTAGTTTTCTCAGGAAAGTTTAAGCCTAGGCTAATACAAAGATCAGACAATATCAGACTCAATTGGCATCCTTATAAGTACAGGATGATTAGATCTCTCAAGGAGTTAATCTCATGAAACGCATTACCTTATCTTTGCTCTCTGCTGTAATGGCTGTCTCTTTAAGCGGCACCGTTGCCTCTACAGCCAAGGCAGAAACCAAGTTTGATCAACTGCGGCGTGATCATCTAGACAACAAAGAAGAGTCTAAGTTTGACCAACTGCGACGTGATCA
>NZ_JBQLZL010000074.1:65106-157428 GCF_052168255.1 Almyronema sp.
TCTAAGTTTGACCAACTGCGACGTGATCATCTAGACAACAAAGAAGAATCTAAGTTTGATCGTCTGCGGCGCGACCACTTAGACAACAAGCAGAGCTAACGCGATATCCCTACCAGAAAGGTTTTTCTGGATAGCTGAGTTAGCTTCTGACCGCTGCGATCGCGCCCTCTTAGCCATCTTTTCTGTTGCTAAGGGGGCACTTTAAAGCTTGATGCGTTGGCTCCTTGTCATCAATCATCGCGCATCAAGGCTCTAGTCGTCCGGCTAGAGCTTTCTTGTTTAGTTCAAGGATTTGTGATCTTTATCAAGCTCAAGCGCGATCAAAAGCATAATCAAAAGCCAAAGCAGATCACATCAACCAAGCGATCGCATCACACCCTTTCAACAGCGGCGATCGCACAATAGAGTCATGCAAGGAGCACTTTCTGTTTCTGACGTGAGGATTGACCAAGACATCTCTTCTCCACACAAAATCCTTCAGGTTGCCTGAAGGATTTTTTCTTATAGGGTTGAGACACTTGAATGGCTAAAAGTCTTTGACAGAAAAGCGTTCATTCAGCCTTTAGCGGTCAAAAGCTCTAGGCAATGGGGGCATCCTAGCCGTTGACCACCCTGGTTTTTTCAAGTTTGCAGCGATTGAGAACCTCGATAAATTCGCTCAGCCTGACTGCGAGACAGGCGAGAAAACCCTGGCAAATGGTGGCTTTGTAAATCTAGGGGTTCACCTCCTCCAATCACAGGCTTTTGATTGATGGCGCTGTAAGGAGGGACATAGGCATGGCGTTCAGCGTCATACGCCAGCAACTCGCCGTTTTCAATGTTATAAATCCAGGCGTGGATAGACAAATCACCCCGATGCAGTTTGGAGCGAATGACCGGATAAGTGCGCAAATTATCAATCTGGGTGAGGACGTTTTCACCCACCAGCACATCTAGTGTTTCTGCTTTGTCTAGATGGCTGTAATTTTCGTTGACGAGTCGCCGGGTAGCTTCGGTATGCTTCAGCCAGTTGTAGACCAGAGGCATTTCTTCTTGCAGCTTACCTAACTGGAGTAGCCCCTTCATGGCTCCACAGTTGGTATGGCCGCAAACAATGATTTGCTTAATATCGAGAGCGTGGACGGCATATTCAATCGTGGCTCCTTCGCCGCCGTTGGTCGATTCGTAAGGCGGTACAATATTGCCTGCATTGCGAATAACGAAGATTTCGCCTATTTCTGCCTGAGTGATCAGGGCTGGATCAACCCGCGAATCAGAACAGGCAATAAATAATACGCGGGGATGTTGTCCTTGAGCCAGCTCTTTGAGCATCGCCTGATGGCTAGGCACATAGGTGCTTTGAAACTGCCGTAATCCGCTAATTAGCTTTTTCATCAGGCGATATCCTCTTCAACGCTACGGGTGTTAGCAGAGCTTTTCTGCCCCCTTTAATCGTTATCCCACAAATTTTGCCCTATCGACTGAAAGCGTTGCTTATTGGTGCGATTGTGATAACTTCTTAAAGTGCGATCGCATTCCTTTACTCATAGGCTCCCCCGGCGGATGTTGCTACCTGTTTTTGGCTTTTGCGGGGACGTTGACTAAATGAGCTGAATTAAAAGCAACGAGTTTGTGGAATCAGATTTAGCAAAAGCATCGGGTCACGGTAAAATATATAGTACAAAATTACTGGTTAAGGCAATGGTGCAATATACGCTGGCCCAAACGCCAGATGTTTTAATTGACGTTCCTGGCAAAGACTCTAAGAAGAATCGTGAAAAAGCGATGGATCAGCTAGTCGAACTGATGGATGATGGTAAACTCCCAACAGCCCTGACCGATGGCTTTAGCCCGCAGCAGTTTATTGAAGTGAAAGAACCCGATCCCACTCCCCAACTCCAGCAAGATGAAGATGCCATTGTTGAAGCTGTGCAGGTTCTCAGCAATTTGGCAAACTTGAAAGTCAAAGTTCAAGACACGCGCAGCGAAGCACTCAAAGTACGTGATTTGGTCGATTTGCTCTTTACTGACGAAGTCATTACCGAAGCGCAAATGACCGAACTTAAAGATGGATTTAAGGTGCTTAAATCCTTTGCTCAAAATAATTTGAAATATCATGACGCGCGATCGCAGGCTGAAAATGCGCGACAGGTTTTAGATAAAGCGCTAAAGCCCTAAAGTTTCATGTATTTCGAGTGCGCCAAGCGCTGCTGCTAGGGTTTTTCAGCAACGCCCTGGTAAAAGTAGCTAGCAACTTTAGGAAAGCCTGGTTCGTAAAAAGTGTCTAGCTTGAGAATTTTTAGATGCTGCTCAACCAGTGCTTGAATGGGGCGATTGAGGTGACAGCCATCAGCAATCACTTTTTGCACGGGTGTTAGTCGATTTTGCCAAGCCTGTACGCCCCCTTCCGGGCTTAAGCCATGCTCAACAAAAAAGAAACGGCCACCCGGTTTGAGAACGCGGGCAACTTCAGCTAAAGCCTGGTCAACCTGGGGAATGCTGCATAGCGTCCAGGTGCTGACTACACTGTCGAAGGTTTCATCGGCCATTGGCAACGATTCGCCGCTAACCCGATAGCTTTGCACCTGCTTGCTAGAAGCTTGAATCCGTTTTTGGGCGATGGCGTTGACGCCGGGATTAGGGTCTACGATGGTGAGTTGTTGAACCGCATCGGGATAATAAGCTAGGTTCAAACCTGTGCCAAAGCCAATTTCTAAAACATTACCCGTCACTTCTTTAAGCAACGCCTGACGATGCATTGCGAAAGCCTCGCCAGACATGCTCCAATCTAGCAGGCGCGGAAAAATGACGCGCGAATAAAACCCCATAGCCAATACATGTGAGACATTTAGACTAAAGCCAAAGGACTTGCCTCGCTCCACAAGCGTTCCTTAGCCTTAGCAGACTTTGATCCTGATCAAAACACAAAATGGTCTTAGTCAGCTTCAAAAATATTGCTAAAGAACTCAATCGTGTCTTTTAAGGCTGCGATGAACAGATCGATCTCAGCCCGCGTGTTGTAGAAATACAGGCTAGCGCGAGCAGTTGAAGATACCTCTAAAAGCCGGTGTAGCGGTTGGGTACAGTGGTGCCCAGAACGAATAGCAATGCCTGATTGATCGAGTAGCGTTGCCAAATCTTGGGCATGGACACCTTCGACGGTAAAGGCGGCTAACGAGGCTCGACCGCTGCCATCGGGCTGAGGTTGCGGCCCATAAATTGTTACTTGCGGCAGCTTGTTTAATTCTTGGAACAAATAAGCTGTGAGTTCGTGTTCATACTCAGCAATTCTGTCCATGCCGAGGCTGGTGAGGTAGTCTACAGCCGCACCCAGCGCAATCACTTCAGCGATCGCTGGTGTGCCTGCTTCAAACTTGTGAGGTAGTTCTGCGTAGGTCGAATGGTCTAAAAAGACGTCGGCAATCATCTCGCCGCCGCCTAAAAAAGGTGGCATGGCCTTAAGAACGTCTAGCTTGCCATAGAGAAAGCCTGCGCCTGTGGGGCCACACATTTTATGACCCGAAGCTACCAGCCAGTCACAATCGATCGCCTGTACATCAATCGGCATGTGGGGAACGCTCTGGCAAGCATCGACTAAAACTTTAGCCCCCGCTTGATGCGCCGTAGCAATAACCTGCTCAATCGGATTAATACATCCCAGCGTGTTAGAAACATGGACAATTGCCACCAGCTTAGTTTTGGCAGAAACGAGCTGATTAAACTGAGCCAAGTCAAACGTCTGCGTCTCCGTTAACGCTACATGCTTAAGCACAGCACCTGTTCGCTGAGCCACCAGTTGCCACGGCACCAGGTTGCTGTGGTGCTCCATCACCGACAAAATGATCTCGTCTCCCGGCTGCAAGTGGCTCAAGCCCCAGGCATAAGCCACCAGATTGATGGCTTCGCTGGCGTTGCGGGTAAAGACAATCTCATTGCGACTAGCCGCGTGAATGAAACTGGCAACTTTGTCGCGCACCGCTTCGTAGGCATCTGTGGCTCGTACACTCAGCGTATGAATTCCCCGGTGAACGTTGGCGTTATCCTGCTGGTAGTAACGAGCGATCGCGTCTAAAACGGCCTGCGGTTTTTGAGAGGTGGCTGCATTGTCAAAATAAACTAGGGGTTGACCGTTGACTTCCTGAGCAAGAGCCGGAAAATCAGCACGAACTTGAGCAGCGAGGGTTTTCTCTTGAGCAACGGTCATGGCGGCAAAGGGAACTAAGGGGCTGAGCTTGAAAGAACAAACAATCTGGAAGCTTGGCGTTGGGCTTTTAACGACAATTCGCAAACCTTACAGGCGTCACGACATCCACTGATTAACGCGTTGAGTCAGCGATTCTCGCAGTGAATCTACCGGGATTTTCTCAACAATTTCCATCGCAAAACCATAAATTAAAAGTCGCTGCGCTTGCTCGGCGTTGATCCCTCGACTTTGCAAATAGAAAATTTCATCGGCTTCTAACTGGCTGACGGTAGCGCCGTGGGCACATTTCACGTTGTCGGCAATAATTTCTAACTGAGGCTTGGTGTCTACCCGGCTCTTGTTAGACAGTAGCAGGTTGCGGTTTAGCTGCGCAGCGTGGGTGTGTTGAGCTTCACGCGGGACATAAATTTTGCCGCTAAAAACAGCATGGGCGCGATCGCCGACAATACACTTATGTAGCTGATCAGCGCTGCCATAGGGCTGGCTAAGCGAAATCAAACTCTGCGTATCGGCTAGCTGATCCCCTGCGATCGCACTCAACCCATACAAACGGGTATTGGTTTGTTCGCCTGTTTGATAAGTTTCAAGGTGATGACGGGCTAGCCGAGCGCCTAAATCGATAGCCGTACAGCTATAAAAGCTATCTCTGGCTTGCGTAACGGCTGTTTTAGCAATGTGGAAAGTGGTTTTGGCTTCATCTTGCAAGCGCACATGATGAACCTGAGCGTTGGCAGCCAACCAAATTTCGCTAACTGCATTGGTAAAGCAGTGACCTTCGCCCAAACTGTGGTACTCCTCAATCAGCGTCAGCGAACTGTTGGCTGCCGCCATTACCAGCGTGCGGGGCTGGGCAATAACGGGAGTTTGTTCTGGGACTGGTAGCGAGTAGTGGACTAGCTGAATCGGCACCGACAGCTCTACCGAGCGGGGTACCCAGATTAGCGCGGCATCCTGAAAGCCAGCAGTATTGAGGGCGGTAAATACTTCGTTGTGTCCTTGGGCTTGAGCCAAATGCCGCTCAATTTCAGGCTGGAGGTCGGGCTGGGCGTAGAGGGTGGCTAAGCTACCGACAACGACCGCCTCTGGCAAGGCCGATCGAGAAGAGAGAGCCTCTACATAAACACCGTTAACAAATACCAGCCGACTGTTTGCGGTTTCGGGTCGGGCAGGGATGGCGGCGATCGCCTCTAGGGCTGAAGGCGAGGGTGGCTCAGCTACTTGAAACGCCAGCGCTAGCAGCCCAGAAAGGTCGCTAAAACGCCAAGCTTCCTGTCGGGGAGACGGAAAAGTCTGCTCTTGCACCAGCGCTGTCGCTGTTTGGCGCAACGCTGGCAAAGCCAACGCAGTGGGCACCGCAGCCGTTACTGTGGCTAGCAGTTGAGTCAGATAGGTTTCTGGCTCAGATAAGGGGGACAAGCTGTGGTTAGAAACTGATAGCTCCATTACACAGCCACCTCAGTTGCCTCTGCTAATAGCCACTCATAGCCTTGGGCTTCTAACGCTGCGGCTAAGTCTTTACCACCAGTGCGAATAATTTGGCCGTCAGCCATAACATGGACATAATCCGGCACGATGTAGTTGAGCAGCCGTTGATAATGCGTAATCAAAACAATGGCGTTGTCTGGAGTTGCTAGCTGATTGACGCCACTAGCTACTGTTTTGAGGGCATCAATGTCTAAGCCTGAGTCCGTTTCATCCAAAATCGAAAGCCGAGGTTCGAGCAGCGCCATTTGCAAAATTTCGTTGCGCTTTTTCTCGCCGCCCGAAAAGCCTTCATTGACGCTGCGATCGAGAAAGCTGGCATCCATTTTGACAACATCCAGCTTTTCTTCTATCAAGTCGTCAAAGTCAAAAACGTCAATTTCTGCTTGTCCTTTTGCTTTCAGGTGAGAATTGTAAGCCACCCGCAAAAAGTCACGGTTGCTAACCCCTGGAATTTCGAGGGGATACTGAAACGCTAAAAATAAGCCGTTAGTTGCCCGCTCATGGGGTTCTAGCGCCAGCAAATCTTGTCCCTGAAAGTGAATTTCGCCACTGGTAACTTCATAGTCTGGATGACCTGCTAACACCTTGGAAAAGGTGCTTTTGCCAGAACCGTTGAGACCCATAATGGCGTGAATTTCGCCCGCTTTGACTGCAAAGTTAAGCCCCTTGAGGATTTCATTGCCGTCAACCGTTGCATGCAGGTCGTGAACTGAAAGAATAACGTCGCTGTTTTCCTGAATCACCACTCCAATCTCCGTAAGACAAGCGTTGCCCATTCAATCAAACTTGTCAGCCGATGAGTTTGGCTCACCTAGCCGTTAGCCCACCGTATTTTCCAGCTTCAGGCTCATGAGCTTATCAGCTTCTGCAGCAAACTCCATCGGTAGCTTGTTGAACACATCCCGGCAAAAGCCGCTAATAATCATCGATACGGCATCTTCAGGAGAAATACCCCGCTGGGCAAAGTAAAAGAGCTGGTCTTCGCCAATTTTGGAAGTAGAAGCTTCGTGTTCGACCCGAGCCGACTGATTTTGTACCTGAATGTAAGGAAATGTGTTGGCGTTAGAGCGATCGCCTAAAAGCATTGAATCGCACTGCGAATAATTGCGGGCATTTTCGGCTTTAGGCCCCATCTTCACCAAACCGCGATAGCTGTTTTTGGATTGGCCTGCCGAGATACCTTTAGAAATAATGGTGCTGCGGGTGTTTTTGCCGATGTGCACCATTTTGGTACCCGTATCGGCCTGTTGCCGATTGTTAGTCAGCGCCACCGAGTAAAATTCACCCACCGAGTTATCTCCCGCCAAGACACAGCTAGGATACTTCCAGGTAATCGCTGAACCCGTTTCTACTTGCGTCCAAGAAATCTTAGAATTTTTGCCTTTGCAGAGGCCGCGCTTGGTCACAAAGTTGTAAATACCGCCTTTGCCGCTTTCGTCGCCAGCAAACCAGTTCTGCACGGTTGAATACTTAATTTCAGCATTGTCTAGCGCGACCAGTTCGACCACAGCGGCATGAAGCTGGTTGCTGTCGTACATGGGAGCCGTGCAGCCTTCTAAGTAGGTAACTGAGCTGCCCGCTTCGGCCACAATCAACGTGCGCTCAAACTGCCCTGACTCACCGTTGTTGATGCGGAAGTAGGTCGATAAATCCATCGGACATTGGGTGTCTTTAGGAATATAAACAAAAGAACCATCGCTAAACACCGCCGAATTGAGAGCGGCGAAATAGTTGTCTCCGACCGGAACAACGCTTCCCAGGTATTTCTGGACTAAGTCAGGGTGAGCTTGTAAAGCCTCAGAAATAGAGCAAAAAATAACTCCTTCTTCCGCCAGCTTTTCTTTGAAGGTAGTTGCTACCGATACACTGTCAAAAATGGCGTCTACGGCCACATTGGCCAGTCGCTTTTGCTCTGAGAGGGGAATTCCCAGTTTTTCAAACGTCTCTAGAAGGGTTGGATCGACCTCGTCGAGGCTGTCTAACTTTTTCTTTTGCTGCTTGGGGGCTGAGTAATAGACGATGTTTTGATAATCGATCGGAGGATAAGTCACATTCGGCCAGGTTGGCTCTGCCATGGTTAACCAGCGGCGATAAGCCTTAAGCCGAAACTCCAGCATGAACGCTGGCTCGTTCTTCTTAGCCGAAATCGCCCGAATCACGTCTTCACTCAGTCCGCGCCCCAATGACTCAGACTCGATATCGGTCACAAAACCGTATTTATAGGGCTGACTAACGAAGGACTGAACGGTAGTAGAGGAAGTCATGATTACAGCAGCTCTCTCAAACTAAGGTCAAGGTAAAAGGCAAGACACGGGCTAGTACTTACTGGTTTCTGAGCGAATTTGCTCAAAGGTGATTTCCTGGCGATCGCCCGCAAAGGGGTTATCGGGCGTTAGAAACAACATGCAGTGGCATTCTTTGCGCTCTTGCATCGGCACACAGGGGCAATTCCAAAAAGTAGCTTTAACTTCTGCTTCTTTGTCTTCGTAGTGCCGACACGGGCATAACGGTGCCCCTAGGTCATCTTTGTGTTTGGCCAAACCCTCAATGACAACCGCAGTAACCCCTGGATCAGCACAAAAGTAAGTCCCCGTGCGCTTGGCGTAGCTTTGGGAAAAATTGCGCATCAACTCTAGGTTCTTTTCGGAAGCTTGAGTCGTTTTCTGTGAATCCATTAGTCTATGTGAGGTGGCGTGACAACCAGATAATTCTATAATTAAAACAACATAGAAGTTGCCTAATTTCATCTTAGACTACTTTAGCAACATGAGCGTTGTCAAAGTCTAGATTCTGCCCGCCGACATATTGCCAGCGTTGACTTCAAAAGCGATGACTTTGGTTCAACCCCCTTCCACAAAGGAAGACATCCTCCAGTATTTAATGAAGCATGGAGAAGCAACGGCGCAAACGCTAGCTGAGATGCTAGGGGTCAGCCCGCAAGCTATTCGACGCCACCTCAAAGATTTAGAGGCTGACGAACTGATTGAGCATCACGCAGTTCAGGAGGGGATGGGACGGCCTAACTACTTTTACTGCTTGAGCCGCAAAGGGCGCGATCGCTTTCCAACTCAATACGATACCTTTGCCCTTTCTCTGCTAGATACGATTGCTGAAACCGTGGGCAAAGAAGAGGTCAAAACGATTCTGCGCAAGCAGTGGGAACGCAAAGCCTTGAACTATCGGCAAAAGGTGGGTACAGGGAGCTTGCAAGACCGGGTTGATCAACTGGTCAAGTTGCGGCAGGCTGAAGGCTACATGGCTGAGTGGCACGCGGTAGACGCTTCGGATGAATACCCCGTTGCGGGCTTCATCATTACAGAATATAACTGCGCCATTTCCCACATTGCGGAGTCTTACCCCAGCGTTTGCGGTCACGAGTTAGAAATGTTTCAGGTAGCTTTACCCGATTGTGCGGTGAGTCGCACCCACTGGATTGTGGATGGAGAACACCGCTGTGGCTATTTAGTTCAAGAAAGGTAAATTAATTCTCGGACGGTAACTAAAGGCTCTAAAAAGATCTAAAAAGAGATTGCTTTAGGTAAGGGGGCTGCTAAGGCAAACGTGCGCGATCGCCCCCACAGCTAGCCGCTAGCCCCCCACCGTTTTCCAAAGCTGGCCTAAACCCGTCTCAATTTAGCAAACCTTAATACAAACATTCATGCTCGATCAAAGCTTGCAGTTTTTAACCCCCGAAGAATCAGCCGACGTAGACAAAGCGCTGCTAACGTCTCCCGAAAAGTTTTTAGCGCGATTGACCCTTTCGACGGCCAAACTGCTGAAATACATTGCCCGCGATCTCGATACCCCCGTTGAACAGTTGACCAACGCTCAGATCATTAGCTGGTTTGAAAAAGACGCCAAACTCAAGCGCGAACAGGGCGTCAACGCTTCTGTGCTGAAGTGGGAAGCCCCAGAAGTCAACCAGCTTTCTGAACCTGACTAAAGCAATCTTCCCTGGGGAAGACGCCATCTTAGCAGAGAGCTGTCAGGCTAAAGGCGTTGAATTTAACCTGACCACCATGACAACGCCTATTACCGAAACCGTTAGCAACCTGGAGTACGACTGGCTCACCGTGCTGCAAAGCAAAGCAGAAGCCCTCCAAGCCTACGACAAATTTATCCATGATGCCGAAGCGGCTAATTCTCGGCCTTGTGTTGAACTACTCAAAAAATTACGTGAATCTGATCAAGAGCAGGTGCAGGAAATTCGCCAGCATCTAATTAGCGTTATGCAAAACGGCAGCATGTAGGGGCGAAATAAACGTTTAGGCTAGCCCCGCCCAAGCTGTATCTGGTCATTTGGCCGTCACGTCAATCGTGAATGGTGCCGTCGGGCATGATGGCACCTTTTAAAATGGTGCCTGTTAGCTTCACCATAATCTTGTTGCCAAAGCCAACGCGAGCGCCACTGAGGTCAGCACCGCTGAGGTCAGCGCCGCTGAGGTCAGCCCCAATTAGGTCAGCTTCTCGGAGGTTGGCGTGGCTCAGGTCGGCCTGTAATAGGTTGGCGCGAAAGAGCTTGGCTCGCTGTAAGTTAGCCCGGTTGAGAATAACTTTGTGTAAGAAGGCATCGCTCAAGTCAGCGCCACTTAAATCTGCTTGGCTGAGATTTCTACCAGAAAAGTCTTTTTCTTTAAGGTCGGCTCCGCTGAGCTTAGCTCCGCTCAGGTCAGGGTTTTGCTGCCTAGCCCGATAAGCGTTGTAAGCTTGCGACGGTTGAGCAGCAGTAGCCTGAGGTTGGCTACTGGCCTGAGAACTGTAGGGACGACTGGGCTGGGTACTTTGGGGCTGATAGCGACTGCGATCGCTAGCGCTTTGTCGCCAGCCAGCTTGACTAGAATTAGAAGCGGCAGATTGAGCGTTACCACCGCCTGTTGTCGGAGACGATTCACTCTCTTGGTTGGTTGACTCTGTACCCGCAGACTGTTCAGCTTGCGAGTTAGAACGCTGGTTTTGGTACGACTGACGAGAAGATTGCGCTTCTTGATAACGCTGGTAATAGCTTTGATAACCAGATTGATAAGCCCCATAAGGTGACGTATAGGGGGAGCGATACCCATATCGCGACTGGCTGTAGTTGGGTGAATAGCCGTAGGCAGAGCGATACCCAGACGGATACCGTGGCTCAGCCGTTCGGGTTGCCTGAGTAGCCGCAGCGGAAGCAGGCTGTTTGTGTTTTTGGCGATTGTCGCGATGATATTGCCGCAAATAATCTCTAGCTTCATTAAGCTGTTTGAGCTTTTCCTGAGCTTTTTCTTGTAAGCGCTGGTTCTCCTGAGGAATACGATCAGGGTGCCAGATAAAGACTAAGTCTTTATAAGCCTGATTCACCGCCTCAATGGAGGCTCCAGGTTCTAGGTCCAGCACTTGGTAGGATCGCTCTAATTCGTGCATCAAGTCGAGATAAGCTCCATCGCTCTGCTAAGGCTGGCAGCACTGGGATGATCTTTGACTATTCTAGAGGCGATCTTAGTAGAAGCGTCAGCGATCGCCGCGTTTGCACGTAAAGCTTAAGATACGGCAACAGACACCGACAGCTCAGCAACCCGACATTTGAGCGCTTTCTCTCTACATTCCTTAACATCTTCGAATCTAGTCTCCAACACTCGATACTATATTGATTGCCAACGCTCTCGTTAGGATCTAGATCCGCTTTCAGTCAGTACCGCCGATTCTTAGCCTCTCGGAAAGCAGAGTATTTATTGAGGAGATGACCTTGGTTAGCACAACGCCTTTGAGAACGACAAAATCAGAAGAAATTTTTGCGGCTGCTCAGAATTTAATGCCTGGAGGCGTTAACTCCCCGGTTAGAGCCTTCAAGTCAGTAGGTGGACAACCCATCGTCTTTGATCGGGTGCAAGGTGCCTACATCTGGGATGTGGATGGTAATCAGTACATCGATTACGTAGGTACTTGGGGGCCTGCTATTTGCGGACACGCTCACCCCGAAGTTTTGCAAGCGCTAGCGGCTGCCCTTCAAAAGGGAACTAGCTTTGGTGCCCCCTGCTATTTGGAAAATGTGCTAGCAGAAATGGTAATCGATGCGGTGCCCAGCATCGAAATGGTACGATTCGTCAACTCTGGCACTGAAGCTTGCATGGCTGTTTTGCGTCTTATGCGAGCCTTTACAGGGCGTGACAAAGTCCTGAAGTTTGAAGGCTGCTACCACGGCCATGCCGACATGTTTCTAGTCAAGGCAGGTTCTGGCGTAGCCACTTTAGGACTGCCTGATTCACCCGGCGTTCCCAAAGCTGCTACCAGTAGTACCTTAACGGCTCCTTATAACGACCTAGAGGCCGTCAAAAAGCTATTCGCTGACAACAAAGGCGAAATTGCAGGGGTTATTTTAGAACCCGTAGTTGGTAACTCTGGGTTTATTGTTCCTGACGCTGGCTTTTTAGAAGGACTACGAGAAATTACGCGTGAAGACGGCGCTTTGCTCATTTTTGACGAAGTGATGACGGGCTTTCGAATTGCTTACGGCGGTGCCCAAGAAAAATTTAACGTTACCCCCGACCTCACAACCCTGGGCAAAATCATTGGCGGTGGGCTGCCAGTAGGTGCCTACGGCGGGCGACGCGACATTATGGAGATGGTTGCCCCTGCTGGCCCGATGTATCAGGCTGGAACGCTATCGGGCAACCCGCTAGCGATGACTGCCGGGATTAAAACGCTTGAACTGCTGCAGCGACCAGGCACCTATGAACAGCTAGACCAGCGCACCCGTCAGCTGAGCGAAGGGTTACTCAAAGCGGCTCAAGAAGCGGGTCATGAAGTTTGTGGAGGAAGTTTAAGTGCCATGTTCGGTATGTTTTTTACCGCTGGCCCGGTGCACAATTACGAAGACGCTAAACAGGCCGACCTGCAGAAATTTGGCCGCTTCCACCGTGGCATGTTAGAGCGAGGCATTTATTTAGCCCCTTCTCAATTTGAGGCAGGCTTTACATCTCTGGCTCACAGTGAAGAAGATATCGCTAAGACGATTGCGGCTGCCCGTGAGGTCTTTGCCGACCTCTAGTATCCATTGCGCCCATAGCCGGATAGACACTATTTGGCGTGTCTATCCGGCTAGTTTTTACCTGGGGTTGATCGACCGCTTTTATGGCTAAAGGTAGCGGCCAGAAAGCGCTTCTGTCAGTGGCTTTTAGTCATTTGAGTGCCTCAACGCTTGTGGCTACAGCTATAGCTGCCGAGATTTAGAACAAAGGCAAATCAAAGTCGAAGGTGATACCCAGCAAAGTGTCGTGAAAATTGACATCGCTGTCTGATGAGTCGCCAAAGCTAAAACCGCCAAACAAGCGCAGCCGTGTTGAAGCTGAAAAGTAGTAAATGGCTTGAGCCGTAAGTTGGTGATAGGCGTCAAAGCGGGCTTGCTGAGTAAAATCTGATAGGTTGAGCTGATAGCTCAGTCCGGCTTGCAGCCGAGGTGCAACCTGATAAAACACAGATGCGCCTAGAAACTGGGTAATTCGGCTAAATTCATCCGGATCACTAAAGCTAAAGCGTGCCTGATAGTAGCTATTCAGGGTTAGCTTGGGCAGTAACTGGTCGTAGCGCCAGATGGCTAAGTCTAAAGAATGGCTGTTGAAAAACTGGTCGGAAAATCCGGCTCGATACAGCTGTTGGTTAGACCAGTTAATTTGTCCGTAGGTTTGAGGAAACAGCAGATGGCGAACGCCAAACTGTAGCTGCAACTCGTCGTAGCTGGCAATGTCTATCTGACGGTAACGTAACAGTCTGACGTCAGCCGAGGCGACTAACCAGGTGTGCGGCCCAATGGGGGGTAGGGCTAATAAGGTTGCGCTGGGTCGCACAAAGGCATCCCCAATCGGACTAACTTCATTCAAAAAAATGTTGTCACTACTTAAATAGTCAACCCGACCGAGCAAATAGACGACAGGAATAGTGGGCGGTTTGGGAATAACGGGTAGGGGATCTTCGCGCAGACGCAAAATACCGAGTTCTGGATCGCCAATGGGGGGTTCTTCAGTTTCAGGTTTGGAAAATTGTTCAGAAACGGGGCCTGCAGGCAGCGGCGAGGTAAGGGCAGGGAGCGCCAAGTCATTTGAAAATTCGAGGTCTGTTGAGCTGTCGCTGAGCCTTTCTACGGTATTGATGGCAGGGGTGTTTGGCAGCAGGGCGATCGCGCCTGGTTCTGGTATGGCTGCCACGGTACTAGGTGTTGATTCAGCCAAATTCGATACAGCATGGCTGGACAAGCACGCTGTTTTGGCGAGGTCTGAAGGGGCTTTGTCTGTCGTTAAGTCATGCCACTGCGGTTCTTGCCAGAGAGAGGTTGCTGGAATGCTGTCAGACAGACCTTGCTGGGGGGCTGATGCAAACTCACTAGCGAGCTGAAAAGCCCCCATGGAGCAGTTTGAATTCAGGGCGATCGCACTGAAGGGCCAAGCCAGAATCCCGCCTGCCGCCAAAAGAATACTCGTACCTGCCGCTAATCTAGGCATGGATAACGATAAAGACAACAAAAGGTAACGGGAGCAAGGCGCACATAGCCGCTTAACCACTGAGTACTCCCATCAAAATGAAGCAACGATTGGGATCTACAACAGTTTGGCTTATCTGCATCCCGTAAGCATTGAGCGAAGTCACTGAGCAGTTATCTAACATGCCCGCTGACCATTGAAAAATTATCAATAAATTGATCCGAATAAAGCCAATTTTCTAAAAATTGCTATATTTAGCTAGCAGGATTCTTTCTTTTCTTCAAGAATTGTTAAAGGGAATCCCTCTTGCTCAGTGTTCCGTCTCATACAGTTAAGACATGAGATTCCCCACCAGCATCTACACAAAGGAAGAAGCTTGCAGCGTTAGAGGTCTGCGTAGAATGGCATCAGCTTCATGGATTGAGCTTGATTTGGGGTTAGGTCAGTTCTGTCTGCCATCCCCTGGATAGGCTGGCTACAGACAAATGCTTCTAACCGGGCTATGGTCGTACAGGTTTGTTGTGCTTTCGCTATCTGCCTACCGTTTTGTTGAAGCCAAGGGTGATTCCAATGTTTCGCATGCCCATGCTCCTGCTTATGAGTGCAGCTTGGAGCTTAGCTCTCTGGGGCTTACCTAAACGGGTCATGGCCCAGGTACCCCTAACGCAAGCTCAAGTCGAAGCTATTCGTAACCGAGTTGAGTTGGTGCCTCAAGGGCGCTCGGCGCGTCCCGCCCGCGTAGCAGACATCATGGGAGTGGGGGATGCCCTTAGAACAGCCATCTCAGCCAGAGCAGAACTGCGGTTTAACGATGGTTCTTTAGCCCGGATTGGAGAGCGAGCTACGTTTCGATTTGTTCCCAATACTCGCAACTTTCGCTTATCCAACGGAACCGTTTTATTACTGATTCCACCAGGGCGAGGACGCACCAATATTCAAACGCCCAATGCCGTGACGGGCATTCAAGGCTCAGCTTTATTTGTACGCTACGATCCTGAAACAGATACCACCATTATTGGGGCACTCACCCAAAATCCTATGGGGCCTATGGTGGCTTCTAACCGTGATGCTTCTGAATTAGTTCCCCTCAATGCAGGGCAGATGGCTGTCATTGAAGGCGATCGCCCGATTCGTCGCTACCAGTTTGATTTAGAAGCTTTTTACCGAACCAGCACTTTAGTAGAAGGGTTAGAGTTAACCGAAGCCCCTACTAGCCTCGATGAAAGTCCGTTAGCGGCTGTTCAGTCAGAAACGGCAGAGGCTATTGAGTCTCAAAACTTTGGTGAGACGCCCTCGGTGATTGAAAACCCTGATTTTGTGGTTTTGAGGGTAGAAGATTCGTCAGAAACCTTAGATTTAGCTGCTAACGAAACCCATACCTTAGTTGAGTCTTCTGCGGCTGAGTTAGAAGGCAAGTTTGCAATTATTCCCACTGACCCTTTTAGTGCGTATCCCCAGCCAACCGTGGCTCAATCAGGTGTCAGTGCGATCGCCTCTGGCAGTGTGTCAACTGATCAATCGTCAGAGAGCGAAGTGCGTTCTGACTTACCGTCTGGATTAATAGGCCAAAAACGACCCAGACCCAATACCGCAAATTTGCTACCCGCACCGACGACCTCAACTGAACCCAATTATCCACCATCAGGCTCACCCAGCTCGCGGCCCACTCCTCCCGTTAGCCCCACAACCCCGGTGAGTCCGACAACGCCTGTTAGCCCAACAACGCCTGTTAGCCCCACAACCCCAGTTAGCCCGACAACGCCCGTCAGTCCGACAACCCCGGTGAGTCCGACAACGCCCGTCAGCCCAACAACGCCCGTTAGTCCAACAACGCCCGTTAGTCCCACTCCTCCTGTTAGCCCACCTGCAACCCAAGTGCCTCAACCAGTCCCGGTGAGTCCGGTTACTCCTGTGCAGCCGCCCACCAGCGTTCCGGTGCCGCCGTCTGGTGTCAGCGGTGGTACGCCAGTAGCCCCCACGCCCGCTCCCTCTCCGGTACCGGCTCCTGCTCCCGTCGTATTGCCGCCTGCAGCCAATCCGATCACGCCCACTACACCCGTAATAGTAGTCCCCACGGCTCCTATTGTTTCACCGACCGCTCCGGTTGTGGCTCCTAATCCAGTGGTTAACAATCCAGGGAATCGTCCCGACATTCCCCCTGGGCAAGAAAACAATCCCGGCAATCGTCCTGATGTGCCCCCTGGGCAGGTCAATAACCCTGGTAATCAACCGAATGTGCCTTGAGCTTAAGCAAAAGTTTTTAAGGGATAGCTGTCGCTATTAGGTTGAGCCACTTAAAGGCTGCAAGCCGCCGACAGCAAATCTTTGATTCTGCTTTCTGCCCTCAGCCTTCTGCCTTTACCTATATCTCTTCAGTGTCTATTGTCTGTTCGGCGCTATATTGCTGCTCCCAATCAGAGGGCAGCATTTCGGTCGCTGGCTCGTCGGAGCGTCCAGAGTCGAGTTGGGAAGAATGGGCTTCGATAACAACTTGATGGGGCGGGCGATCGCTAGCGGTTGGTTGGGTTGGCTCAATTTCGGTGTGGGGTAGCTGGTCGGGCTGAATTTGGGCTAAGTCGTTGAGAATTTCTTGGGCTGAGCGATAGCGCTGGCTGAAATCGTAGCGCGTCATTTGCTTGAGAATTTGGCAGAGTTGGGGATTGAGATTTTCGATTTTGTGTGTCCAGACAATTTCTCCGGCAGCGTCTCGCTGCAAGATTTGCGGTAGTGTCCCGGTCAAGGCTTCAATCGCGGTAATGCCCAGAGCGTAAATATCGCTGCTAAAGTTAGGGATGCCAGCCGACTGTTCGCTGGGCATATAGCCCTGGGTACCAATGCCAATTGTGGAAGTGAGGCGGGCACTGGTACTGGTCAGACGGTTAGAAATTTGCTTGACCGCGCCAAAATCAATCAAGACCAGGCGATTATCGCTGGCGCGGCGAATAATGTTAGAAGGCTTGATGTCACGGTGGATGACGCCTTCAGCGTGGACAAAAGCAATTACGGGCAGTAAATCGACTAACAGGGCGTAAACGTCGGCTTGCGAGAGGGTTCGGCGTTGGTCAAGTTCGTCTCGCAAAACTTTGCCCTCAATCATTTCTTGCACCAGATAAAAAGACTGGTTGGCTTCAAAATAGGCCAGCAGCCGGGGAATTTGATCATGCTGCCCCAGCTTTTCGAGCGTTTCGGCCTCGCCAGTAAATAGGCGCTGAGCCAAGTGGTGCATTTTGGGATTGTCGCTAACAATTTTGAGCTGTTTGACTACGCAGGTGGGATGATGCGGTCGCTGTAAGTCTTGAGCAATATAAGTTTCACCAAAACCACCCGAACCTAACAGCTTGGTAACCTGATAGCGATCGCCCAAAACTTTGCCAATAACCTGAGCCTCGCGCACTTCTAGCAAGTCTTGAAACTCATCTTGCTGGCTAATGATTTCTTGCACAATCGGCGAAGTGACATACTGAGCCAGCGTACTGCGCAGCTTCTGCTTCTTAAACTGATCGCCTGCTAGACTAGCCAGCAAATTGGCACCCCCAATCACCCCGATGGCCAAAACTGGAGACGTAACCGGAACAAAAACATTAAAGGCCAAAAAGCAGCCAAACCCAAACCCAACCCACAACAGCATCGTGCTGCCTGTACAGAGGATACGGGTTAGCGGACGCTGCAAACAACTGAGCAAAACACCAAAAGCAGCACCCACCAAGAGAATACTGACTCCTCGCTGCCAAGCCTGATTGGACAGCACCCAAACACTTTTGCCCTGTTGCAGAGTTGCCAGATCGTTGGCTAAAATTTCTAGCCCCGCCATAGGGGTGGGATAAAGCAGACTCCCCGAAAACGGGGCAGCGTGAAAGTCTTGGTGTAGCTGCGAGGTTGAACCAATTAAAACAATTTTGTCTTTGAAATAAGCGCCAGCGTCTAAGGTGTTTTGCCACGGATCGTCGTCAATGACATACCAAAAAGGAACTTGCTTAAAGGTTCCGGCTGGCCCGTGAAAATAGATATGGTCACCTCTGGTTGGCACATAGTCAATTTGAGCCGCCTTCAAAGTCGCTTCAGCAAAGCTCAGAGCCGAGGTAATGGCATCGGTTAGTTCGCTAACGGCATCGACATCGGCATTCCGGCGGACTTGCTCGTCAATGAATACCCGTCCCTGGCGATGGATGCGGCTGTCTGCTTCGAGAGGAAAGTGAATCGCGCCCACCTGAATAGGCGTATCGAGTAGCTGTGGAATTGGCAATACGGGCTTGGTGATCTGACCTTGAGCCATTTGAATTTCGCCGTAGGTTGCTGCCAGTACCACGCGATCGCCAAAGCGTTGTAGTACCGCAGCTAAAGCCTGGTCATCCGCTTCGCCATAGCTGCTGGGCAATGACAGCACAACATCTAGCGCCACCGCTTTGGCTCCTGCGGCTATAAGCTTTTCAATCGCGATCGCATAAGCTTGACGCTGCCACGGCCACTGCTGGATAGGCGCTAAATCAGCATAGGCTTCTGGCTCACTTAGATAGTGTTCACCCTGACTCAGCGATTCGTCGTCAATTGTCAGCAAAACAATATCGTCAGGTGGAACAACAGGGCCTTTTAACTCAAAAAATAGAGTTTGGCTTTGGTGTTCTAGCAGTCGGATTAACGGTACATCCAAGAAAGCAGCCGCAGTGACAAGCGCCAGCCAAAAACCCGTAAACCCATAAGTCCAGCGGGATATCCCTAAAACCAGTCCAGAGCGGGTTGAACGATTAGTTTTAGGGGTGGAGGCAGCAGCGGGTTTAGAAGAAACTGTCATCAGCGACTTAACCTTCTCCTGACTAAGATTTAGAGCCTGATAGCCAACATATTCCTGGGATTCCGAGTAAAAGTGCCTATAATAGTTAAAGATATGTTTAAAACTATTCACATTTGGCCGTCATATCGTAAAACCTACTCTTTCAATCTAGTCAGCTTATTGAAAAACGCTTTCTAATCTTTCTAAATAATAGCTTCATCTAGATCAACCGCAGAACAACTAGCAGCTTACCGAGCTGCTGGGATATTTTAGACTGCTTTAGCGGAGCTTAAAGCTATTGGCTTTAATTTGGGCGCAACCTCACCGGGTCTGCGTTTAGCTCAATACCAACTTTTTGGGGTGTCAGTCTTTGTTAGCAAAGCTTGAGGTGATTGCCAAATCTGGATTAAAAATACTAACCTGTCGCCTACTTCAAATTAATTCCTTATCTTTTTATGGCTAGTCATTCGTTAGATCGTCTTTCTATATTTGTCGATGGCAACAATATGTTCTATGCCCAGCAGAAGAACGGCTGGTTTTTTGACCCCAAAAAGGTATTAGAGTATTTTGTCACCGAGCTAGACGCAACCACCCTGGTCAATGCCTTTTGGTACACCGGACTCAAAGATCCGCAAGATCAACGCGGCTTTCGTGATGCCCTGATTAGTTTGGGCTATACCGTGCGTACCAAAATTCTCAAAGAGTATTACGACGACAATTCGGGTCGTTATTCTCAAAAGGCAAATTTAGATATTGAAATCGTCGTTGATATGTTCAACACGGTTGAACAGTACGACCGGGTTGTGCTGTTTAGTGGCGATGGTGACTTTGAGCGGGCAATTGAGCTGTTGCGCTCTAAAAATACGCACATTACGGTGGTTTCAACCGAAGGCATGATTGCGAGAGAGTTGCGCAATGCTACCGATCGCTACATTGATCTCAACGACATTCGACTTTTTATTGAAAAATCAGACAACTAGGGTTCTGGCGAACTGTTTGAGAGAGAGAAAGCGGATTAGAAAACCCGCCTTTTCTTTGCTGACGCTCATTCTCTGGAAAATGGCTGGTCTGTTGGGTTTGGGTCACAATTGGCTGATAAATAACTAAAAATCAGGGACTAGAATAAACAGAGTTGCTTCCTGTTTATTGAGAGCCTAAGTCATCATGAGTCAACAACCGAGTCCTGAGCGCATCTTAATTTTTGACACCACGCTACGAGACGGGGAACAGTCTCCGGGAGCGACGTTAAATGTAGACGAGAAGCTTACCATTGCGCGGCAGCTAGCCCGACTCGGCGTTGACATTATCGAAGCGGGCTTTCCCTTTGCCAGTCCGGGCGATTTTGAAGCTGTCCAAAAGATTGCGGATGCAGTGGGTACCGAAACGGGGCCGATTATTTGTGGTTTAGCCAGGGCAACGAAGCAAGATATTGAAACTGCAGCCAAAGCGATCGCTCCGGCGGCTAAAGGTCGCATTCATACGTTTATTGCTACCTCTGATATTCACATGCAGCACAAGCTGCGCAAGTCGCGCTCAGAAGTGCTGGCGATCGCTGAAGAGATGGTGGCCTATGCCAAGTCGTTTACACCAGATGTAGAATTTTCGCCCGAAGATGCTGGGCGCTCCGAACCAGCGTTTCTTTATCAGGTTTTAGAACGGGCGATCGCTGCAGGTGCCACCACTGTCAACATTCCAGATACGGTGGGCTACCTCACCCCCAGCGAGTTTGGCAACTTAATCAAAGGCATCAAAGCTAACGTTCCCAATATTGACCAGGCCATCATTTCTGTGCATGGTCACAACGATTTGGGCTTAGCGGTGGCTAATTTTCTAGAGGCCGTCAAGAACGGAGCGCGCCAACTTGAATGTACGATTAACGGCATTGGCGAACGCGCAGGCAATGCGGCACTAGAAGAACTGGTGATGGCGCTATACGTGCGGCGACAGTTTTACAACCCCTTTTTAGGGCGATCGGCGGAGTCGGAAGAACCGTTGACTAATATTGACACGCAGCAAATTTATAAAACGTCTCGTCTGGTGTCTAACCTCACAGGCATGTTGGTGCAGCCGAATAAAGCGATTGTTGGAGCCAATGCCTTTGCCCACGAATCGGGCATTCACCAAGACGGGGTGCTAAAAAATCGCCTCACCTACGAAATTATGGATGCTCAGTCCATTGGTTTGAACGACAATCTAATTGTGCTGGGCAAACACTCTGGGCGTAACGCTTTCCGTACCCGCCTGCGGGAACTGGGTTACGAACTCAGCGACCAAGACCTCAACCGGGCTTTTATTCGCTTTAAAGAAGTCGCTGATAAGAAAAAAGAAATTAGCGATCGCGATATTGAAGCGATCGTCAACGATGAAACCCTGCAAGCCCCAGAGCATTTTCATCTAGAACTGGTGCAGGTTTCCTGCGGCGACCATGCCAAGCCCACCGCTACTGTTACCCTCCGTACCCCCGACGGCACCGAACTCACCGATGCCGCCATTGGCACTGGCCCGGTTGATGCAGTTTACAAGGCCGTTAACCGGGTGGTGGATATTCCTAACGAGCTAATTGAGTATTCGGTACAGTCGGTTACGGCTGGGATTGACGCCATTGGTGAGGTAACGATTCGGCTGCGTCATGGCGATCGCCTGTTCTCCGGCCACGCGGCTAACACAGATATTGTGGTAGCCTCCACCCAGGCTTATATCAACGCTCTCAACCGCTTGTATGCGGCAATTCAGCAGGGTTCCAGTATGCATCCGCAACGGGAAGAAATGCTGGCGGCCAATGCCGAACGTACTGCTGTTTAGTGGGGTTGCGATCGGGTGCCCAGGCCAAAACCTGGGCACCCCCATGGCTGAATCACAGCCGTCGCCACTCGGCAATATTCCAGGTATGCAAGTCCCAAGGCGTAATATTGACCCCTTCTAGCTGATTGCTAACGGCATCTGCATCGGCGCGGTGAACAATCGGTAGCACCACCGCTTCATTTACCAGCAAATCGTTCATTTGAATGAACAAGTCTTGGCGCTTTTGCGGATCTAGTTCGGTGGTGGACTGCTGCCACAGATCGTCATACACCGGATTGCAATAGCGGGCATAGTTCTGCTTCGACCAGTTGTTGGCTTTTTGGGCTATTTCATCACAGGTTAGCGTTTTCATATAGGCACCAGGGTCGGGATTGGTGTTGCCTGTGGTGAACATTTGCATATCGGCATAGAAATGCTCAATCGTTTCGGTACTGGCCGGATCACCCGAAAAATGAATGGTGGGATCAATGCTTTTGAGTTCTACCTCTACGCCGATAGACTCTAAAGCCTGCTTGATAATTTCCTGCGTTTTTTGACGCACCGGGTTAACTGAGGTTTGAAACAAAACCGCCATTTCTATCCCGTTTTTGTCGCGAATGCCGTTGCCATTGGTATCTTGCCAACCTGCTTTATCCAGCAAGTCAGCCGCCAAGGCTAAGTCATAGACATAGTCTGTATTTTGCGAGTGAAACTGATCCGGCGCGACTAGAAAATTGGCGGTTGGTCTGCCCGTTGACCCATAAAGCTGTTCGGCAATCGTTTCGCGATCGATCGCTAGATTAAACGCCTGCCGTACCTGTGGATCAGTAAAAAAAGGATGGGGAAATTCTACACTCGATCGCTCCCCGGCTGCTGTGGCTTGATTGGGATCGCTAAAGTTTAGCACCACCCGCTCAGCCAAAGCTCCAAACCCAGCAACTACCTCCCCTTGTCCAGCCGCTTCAAGCTGCTTGAGAATCGGTGCTTCGACTTGAATATTGTAGGCAAAGTCAGCATCTCCGGTTTGCAATACAGCCCGCGCTGCCGAAGTTGCATCGCCGCCGCCCTTTAGCTCAATTTGCTCAAAGGCGAGTTGATCGACCTGGCGATAGTTGGGATTGGGCTGATAAATCACCATATCCCCTGGTCTAAATTCAGTTACTTGATAAGGGCCTGTGCCAATCGGCATTAGGTTCGCTGGGGCTTCTCGTGCTTTAGCACCCACGTAATCTTGGTAAAGATGCTGGGGTAAAATCATGCCCTCGGTACCCGTAAATACCAGAAACCAGGCCGGATTCACTGCTTTAAAGTTCACCTGTACGGTGTAGTCGTCAAGGGCTTCGACACTTTCAATCACTTCATAAGTACCTGCCGTGGTGCTGCCTGTTTCTGGGTTGCTGATGAACTCATAAGTAAAGACAACATCTGCTGCGGTAAAAGGTTCGCCATCAGACCAGGTAATGCCTTCTTTGAGCTTCCAGGTAACCGACTGGCCATCGGCAGCCACGCCGCCGTTTTCTAAGGTGGGGGCTTCTGCTGCCAAAAAGGGCACTAGATTGCCTTGCGCGTCAAAGCTGGCTAAAGGTTCTAAGGTAATGCGGCTGGCTTCGGCGTCTTTAAAGCCGCTGGAAAGGTGAGGATTGAGGATAGTCGGGGCTTGCCAGTAGAGCAATCTCAGGGGAGTATCGGCTGCAGTTTGCGAAGTTGAGGATTGGGCGGCTGGGCGATCGCCGCTGCCACACCCGACCAGCAACCCCAAACTCAGTCCTAAAAACGCAGGCAATCGCATCATCGCTAAGCTTAAAAATTGAAGAATGAATGAGCTAACCCTAGCAGGTAAAGTTTAGAAATGGAGTAGAACCTGTTATATATAGCCATCGTTAAAGGCAGCGGTAAAGGGCAGCGGGCAGAAGGCAAGCTTTTCTGCTGGCGGCTTGAGCGATTGAAGTGTCTCAAACCTAGTGGCGACAGCGATAGATGCCAGATGATTTTGTGTCCTTTTTGTTCGTGATTGGGTTGCTGGTGGCTTATCTGGGCTGGTCGGCGGCTACCGAAATGGGAACTCGGTGGCCCTGGCGCAAGTAAACGACCATTTGGGTAGGGGCGTTTGGCTTTGTGTCTCTATTGGGCCAGTCTGAATTTACCAGGCTGCTCGCACACAGTCTGCCGCCAGTACCAGCCATTGGGCGGTTTTGAACACGGTACAGCGATCGCGGCTTTGAGCCAAAGCAGGACTAGCCCCAGATTGTAAAACCTGCTGCGGCAGCGTTACTTCACCATACTGTTTGAGCCAGCGACTGTGTTGAACCCAGTCGAGGCTAAAAGCAGCAGGGTCGAGCAGCCAAAAATCAACCTGAGATTGGTCAAGAAAGCGTTTGAGTTCGTCGCTGTCGGGGGTGTATTGGGCGTTAATGAGATCAATCGTTCGCTGGCGCACCTGGCTGTAGTAGCCCAGATGGTAAGGCAAGGTATACCCTTCACCCCCCACATAAATAGAGCGCTGGGCAAAACTGGGGAGGTTGTTTGTTTCTGTGGTCAACGAAGCGATGCGAATAGCTTGAGGCTGGCTTTGAAAAAATTGATAAAGCTGTGGCGATTCCCCCCGAACGTAGTTGCCCACAGGCGCAACCGGAATTAAAAAGGCAAAATAAACAATCAATGGCGCGATCGCCCAGAAGGTAAGCCCTGCTGTGAACACAGCCCAACTGCGGCGGCTTAAAGGAAACGATCGCCGCAGCCACTCAGCTACGGCCAAACCAGCCGCGATCGCGGCGACGATGCGTAAGCTATGTTCGCTGTAGCGACTGGGCAAATGTAGCCGGAAAAGTAATAAATGGGCGATCGCAAACAACCCAACCGAGGCAGCCAAAACCTGGCCTAATAAGACCCATTGCTTAGCCAAAGGCGATCGCCTTCTGAGCCAAACCACTGGCAAGCAAACCGCTAGCCAGATTTGAGGCAGTAGCAGCTTGGCATCGCACCACTCTACGGGCAAAAAACCGCTACGCTTGCCACACAACCAATAGCTGCCAAAATCTGGATCAAAAAAGTGTGACCAACCGCCTTTGAACAGGGCAGGCATGGTTTGCGCCTGATCTAGGGTTAGCACCGGGCCGTAGGGTGACGGGTTGAGTTCATAAGGCAGCAAGACCAGCACCGCCACCAATAAGCCCCAGCCACATAAGGCATAATTTTTTGCTTGCAACCTTAATCGTCCATTTTGCCAGTGCAGCAATCGCAGCAGCAAAACTGCTACCACCAGCAGCACCCCCTGCGGATAAAACAATCCCAACAACAAAATTGACAGGAGACAAGGCCCCAGCGATCGCCGCAACAGATAATACAAAAATGCCAGCAGTAACGGATAGATAAAAGCTGCCGGAGTGGCCGACACCACATCATCCCGCAACAGCAGATTTTGGTTGAGCAGCAGCGCCGTTACAAATCCGGCCAGCGGTATTGGTAGCAATTGCAGGGTAACGCCAAAGCAATAGCCCGTGAGGATCAAGTTTAAGCCCACAGGCAGCAGCCGATTAAACGTCAACGGCGCTAACCCAACCTGCGCCCCCAACCAATACAGGGCTTTGTAGCCGCCGGGGGCGACCGACTGAAAATAGTCTGCCAGCAAATCATCTGGAAACCAGCCCGGATCGATAAATCGCTGCATCCAAAAGACATGCTGCCTCGCATCATCTTGGACAATGTACTCAGCCGCAAATGCTTGTTGCAGAGCTGGCAGGCTATACAAAATGGCGATCGCCAAACTCAAGCCCAACCAGATCTGGGTCTGATTTTGCCAATCTTTGGGGTAAAAGAACCGCAACTTGCCTAAAAGAGAAACCTTGCCTTGCATTAAACCGACTCATTGCCCTAAAAAATTCACTGGGTAGACGAGTAGCAGAGTGACTAGGGCGACCCGGTAAACGCCATTTGCCAAAAGGCTTGCTCTAGCTGTGCCACTTGCAAAAAGACGGCTATCGCTTGCTGCTGTATCTCCGGTGCCACCTCAGCCAGTGCCACGTCTGCCTGCTGCTCTAGCAGCTTGACATACTCGGTAAACCCTGGATTCCCCCAGCGATCAGCAAATTCAGCATAGGGTTCTGGCATGGGGCTATGGCGCTGCCAACCCTGGTTATAGGCCAGCTCGATCGCCCAAAAAGCGGTTGCCTGCACGGCATAGGGGGCGTCTGCCAAACTTGCCATCAACTGACAGTATTCTAGGCAGGTCGCTTGGGGCGGCGCTTGCAGCGTCAGCGATCGCTCAGCCGCTTTCGCCTCAAACCAGGTTAGTTCAGCTTGCAGAGCCGCCAGCCCATTTAAGAGCGTGTCGAAGTGGGCATAGGGAGCCGATGCCAGCAGCCGCGCTGCCATCCGGGTAAACTCGTTGACAAACAAAAAATCTTGCACCAGCCAGGTATTAAACTGGTTGGCCTGAATGGTGCCATGCTGACACTGCACTAAGAAGGGGTGAACGGTGGCGGCTTGCCAAGCCTCGTCATGCTGCTGAAGCAGTTGTTGGCAGGTAAGGGAAGACATCATTTACGCTTTTAGAGCCACAAGGGTACGGTGTCGGGGGTCGCTAGCAACCGTAATCGGCGGGGCAAAACCAGCCGCTACGATCGCCGCTGCGACATCAAAGGTATAGTAGTCATCGCTCCAGGGTTCAGTGCTTTTCATCAGGGTAAACAGCACTGGCGGCAAGTTTTGAATCACGGCGGACTGGGGATTATTATCCACAATCGCCAACCCTCCCCCCGGACGTAGCAGCCGCAGGGATTCTGACAAAATGGCTTGGGTGGCTTGGCGCGGCAGTTCGTGAATGACAAACTGCAAAGTGACTAAATCAAAAGATGCATCCGGTAGCCCCGTTGCTTCGGCTAAACCGTGCCGCCATTCAATTTCACCGTGGGGATCGCGGGCTTTGGCCACGGCTAGCATGTAGGGCGACAGATCAAGGCCAACGGTGCGGACAGGCTGAATCTGGCTGTAGTAGCGGTGGAGCGATCGCGTGGAAAGCCCCACTGAGCAACCCAGATCTAAAATGTCATGCACCTGAGCTGGCCCGTGTTTGGCCAAAACTTGATGAAAACTGCTTCTGAGCCTGTCTTGAGCTGCCTGATAGGTGAGCGCTTCATCCGGCCAAACCCGCAACGCCATTGAGTAAGTGGCAGACTCGGCTTCAAAGGCGGCAGGCCAGCAAAGGTTGCCTTGGTCGTAGGCGTGAAACGGTACCTGATAGTAGTCAGGGTAGGTAATGGCGGGATTGGCGATCGCCGCTAATTCAGCTTGGATCCCCGATAGTTCTAAATCTTGGTAGTTTTGTCGCCAGGGAATCCCCTTTTTTTCAGCCGTTTTAATCAATACCTGTCGAGCCTGCTGCTTCATCAGAGCGTAGATAGGTTTGGTTTGAATCAACCGATTGACGACCCGCGACAGTAAATCGTCGCCTGCCCAGTCAGGTTTTGCTTTTACCTGCATTGTTCTCCTTGCCAGCGCTGAAGCTTATTGTACGAGGAAATTCAGGTATTCTGGGCGAGGACAAGTGGACAACGCTGTGGCTTAATGGGCTAACCCACCTTGAACAGATTTTGAATTCATAAACGCAGGAGAACATAATGCGATCGCTTAAGCTAGCTTACGGAGCCTTGTTTGTCAGCCTACTTTTAGCCGGATGCGGCCAGACCGATCCCGCCATTGACGCTGAAACTGACTCAACCCCAAACGATACCTCGACCGCCGTTACCCCTGAGACGCCAGTGGCCGAGCCGCTGGCTCAGCGAGATGAGATTATTCAAGCAGTTTACGCCAGAGCCGATGAATTAGAACTGTGTGATGGCTACTTGCAGGAAGAGACGCTAGACGATTCAGAGGTGTATGTGCTTTCCTCAGGGCAATATTTGGTGCAGTTTTTGTGCAACCTAGCAGCTTATCAAGGGGTGTATGAGTTTTTGGTTTATCAGGAGGAAGGGACAGAGGTGACGATTACGCCGCTTCCCCTCGATATGTTTATTGCTGACGAAACCGGACAGTTCAGCCGCATCAGCGAAAGTACGATCGCCGGACTGCCTTCGTTTGATCCAGAGAGCCAAATTCTCACCAATTTCTCTAAAGCCAGAGGACTCGGCGACTGCGGCGCTTTTTCCCGCTATCAGTGGAATGGTGAAGGGCTGGAGTTAATTGAATACCGCGAAAAAGAATGCGATAGCGAAGAGACGCCTTTTATCGAACCACAAGACTATCCCCAAGTTTATCCCTAACCAGACTCGATGCTAAGTCTCTGGCTTAGCCCCCCTCTAATGGCTCTGCCGCCTAACTTGAGGCTCTGCCTCAAGTTAGTTCACCAACTGCACCCTAAAGAACCCGCCGCATCTCCCCATCCCCCCATCTCCCCATCTCCTTTATCTCCCCATCCCTCCTCACACCTTAGCCAACGTCACCGCCTCCGGCTGATCCTGATACTTGCCTTGCCGGGTTTCGTAACTGATGGCACAGGGTTCGCCCTCAAAGAATAAGAGTTGCACCACCCCTTCATTGGCATAAATGCGACAGTCTGCACTCGAAGAATTGGAAAACTCCAGCGTCAAATGACCGCGCCAGCCCGCCTCGGCAGGGGTGAGATTGGCGATAATGCCGCAACGGGCATAGGTAGATTTGCCAATGCAAATGACGCTGATGTTATCGGGTACCTGAATGCGCTCTAAGGCGACGCCCAAACCATAAGAGTGGGCGGGCAAAATGAAATAGCTACCGTTTTCATCAGTCCGTAGCGCTGTTGGTTCTAGGTTGTCGGGACTAAAATTTTTAGGATCTACAACGGTACCGGGAATGTGACGAAAGATCCTAAATTCGGCAGGCGAGAGGCGAATATCATAGCCATAGGAAGATAGCCCATAACTAATTACCTGTCGAGGCTGGGCAAAACCTTCTAGCTGAATTTGTCGGACTAGCTTTGGCTCAAACGGCTGAATTAACCCAGCCGCCGCCATTTGGTGAATCCAGGTATCGTTTTTAATCATGATTTTTCTAAATCAAAAAATTGCGCCGTAGCTGTGTCACTTGATCTGCCATTTCTAAAATTGCGGTAGGCATTTCAGGGCCAGTGAGGACCACATCTACTTGAGACGGGCGATCGCGTAAAAATTCTAGTACGGCTGCTTCTGCAATCAGACCAAACTTAATCGCTAGGCTCAGCTCATCCAACACCACTAGCGTATAGCGCTCCTGCATCACCAAAGCTTGGGTATGATCCCACAGCTCAGTGATCGCGGCGGCGGCAGCGGCATCAACGTCTCCCTGCTGAATGCAGCCCGGTAGCCCACAGCGCAGCCAATCTAAATTTTGGCCTAACTGCATCGGCTGGGTTGGGCCTTGATGAATACCGCCCTTGAGAAACTGAACCACTAAGACTGGCGTACCTTGCCCTGCCGTTCTCAACGCTTGCACCATCACATTGGTAAAGAAATTTCGATGCGCCGAGGTAAAGACCTGAATTGTGCCTTCAATGCTCTGGAACAAGGGATGTACGCGGCTGCCGGGTTCTGACTGGGCAGCTACCCTTAATTGCGAAACCATAAGGGAGTGACTAATTCTCGATTGGCCAAATATAGCGTACTTTTGTCCAGACAAGCAGATTATTACGCTATATGTGTGTGACAGTACGTCTATATCAGTTTTATAGTAGTTGCCATTGTTAGTTGGTGCAATCTATCAGCCAAGCAGATCTGCAATCGGCCTTGCTGCTGTATTCTGAGTGAGGATTTTAGCGGCAAACTATTATGGCTTGGCAACGTCCTGACGGTCGGCAGCCCGACCAGCTTCGCGCCATTCACTTTGAGCGCCAGTTTACCCGTTTTGCGGCGGGTTCGGTGCTGACGCGCTGTGGCGATACGCAGGTTCTCTGTACCATTTCGGTGCAGCCGGGAGTGCCGCGCTTTTTAGCAAATTCAGGTCAGGGGTGGCTGACCGCCGAGTACCGCATGTTGCCCGGAGCCACCCCCCAACGTCACCAGCGCGAGTTTTTGAAGCTTTCAGGACGCACCCAAGAAATTCAGCGGCTGATTGGCCGTAGTTTGCGGGCTAGTCTGGATCTGAGTGCTTTGGGCGAAATTACGTTAACGGTGGATGCTGACGTGTTGCAGGCCGATGGCGGTACCCGTACTACTTCGATTACGGGGGCTTATGTAGCACTCAAAGATGCGGTCAACACCCTACTAGAGCAGGGACAGATCCCGCGATCGCCCTTGGTTCATCAAGTCGCCGCGATCTCTGTGGGGCTGATCGAAGAAGAAGCCTTTTTAGATCTCAACTATCCCGAAGATGTAGCTGCTGCTGTGGATCTTAACGTGGTGCTCAACGAAACCCAGCAAATGATTGAAGTGCAAGGCACGGCTGAATCAGGCAGCTTTAGCCGCACTCAGCTTAATCAAATGCTAGAAGTGGCAGAAAAAGGCATTGAAGAAATTATGGCGCTACAAAATCAAGCCTTTGCGACCTAGCCAGCCGTTACCCCTTGACTGGCCTGCACCAGCGTTAGCAGCGGCCCTACCTGCTCTTGACCACTAATAGCCAGGTCGCTATGGCAAAGATACAGCCGCTCGGTTGCCCGTGCCAGCAAGTCTCGTAGCAATCGGGCTAAGTTCGCGTCGTTAAACTGTTCGGTGTCGGTCATAGTCCAGGTACGGCCCGACCAGCTTTGTAAAAAGAGGGGTGCTCCCAGTAGCATAGCTGTCCCGGTTAGCCAGCGGGGGGATCCGGCATCTAGCCAGAAGTGCCAGCGATGGCTGAGATGCTGTACGCGATATTGGTAAACAGTGGTGAGCGTAATGCCTTGCCGCTCAGCTAAAGCCCGAACAGGATGAGGGTTGGCGGTGACGGTACCACTGCGCAAAAGCCGAATAAAGCGTTCTACGTCCGCATGCGGCGAGGCGGCTGAAGTCGCGATCGCCTGTCTTTCGTATTGCTGTAAACGTCCTTCAATCTCCCAATAATACTGAGCCGTTTCGATGAGTTCCCGCAGAACTGCTAGCTGATCGTAAGACAAATGATTGCCCTGCCAAAGAAAGCGCTGTACGGCTCGGTCGATTAACGTTACCGCGTTGCGTAGCAAGCGCTGCTGTTGCTGCTGCTGCTGATCGGCAATCCAATGCAAAATCTCTTCATAGGCTTGGGTGGCCTGATAGCCTAAGCGATCCCAACGGGGAAAGCGATCGACGGGTAGCAGTTTGGGCTGTTGCGGATCTGGGGCAAAACAGTGATCGGCTAGTAACTCAGCCCGCACTGGATCAATTCTGACTAGCTCAAACCAGGGTTGTTCGGCTGTTCGACTGGGGGCTTGACTCAGCACCACCAGCATTTCGGCTACGTCTTCGCGGCTGATTAACCGTCCTAGCCCGGTGTAAACCAACGCTAAGAGCGTCAACAGTGCCCGCACCAGCGGCGAAGTCACAGGTGGACGCTGATCCCCTAGCGATTCCACCGCAATACCCCGCTGGCTGAGGATGTCAATCAGCGTATAGCGGGCGATCGCATCTAGCCCTGGCCCTACCACAGCAATATCTGCCGCAGCCACTTGCCCTTGATGCACCATCTCTGCAATCGCCTCTGCTGTCTGCCGCAAGAGTTGCCCCCGCGAAACCGCTTGAATGGACTGGATTGAAGCGGGTAGTTCAGGCATAGACAACGGCTCTTGCACCCAGTTCACCAGCGAATCACCCAGTTCTGTGACCAAAGCGCTGTGGTTGCTAGGTGGCAAGGTTTCAATCTGGCAGCGATCGCTGAGTCCTGCTAGATAGTCTGGATCAGCCCCTAAACCTAAACGTGTTTGGCCGTTGGGATTGTAGGTAAACAACGCAGGAATTTCTAGCGCTAGAAAATGCTCAAACCAATCGCGGGCGATCGCGGGATAGTCGTCTACATCGTCTGCTAGCACCGCACAAAAGCGCTGTTTTAGCTGGGCTTGATAGGTGGGATGCGGCAGCAAATAGCGCCAATACAGCTCTGTCATCACGCCATAGGGCAGCAGACCCCGCTCTAAGCACCAGTCACGCCACTCTAACAAGGCTGCGCCAATCCCTGCCCACAGCGACTCAGCCCCAACCCCTGGCAACAGGCCGTCTTTAAGCATGGGGGCAATCTCCTCGGCTGGGATGCCCCCCAGCGCCGCTAGCTGCAGAAAGTCGAGCGATCGCCGTACCAAGTCATACTCGCGCCAACCCTCAGCTTGCAGCGGCCCCTGATCGAGTTGGTGACGCCAGAGCCGTGTCGCTAGCTCTTGTTCATTCTCAGGTCTTAGCTTTAGCGGAAATTGGGCTTTAAGCGCTAGCCGCTCTACCAGCAACGGCCAAAACAAAATCACCTCGTCTTGAATGAATCCGGCGGGGGTGGTGGTGGTAACGGCATAGCGCCCCTGTGTGGCAGCGGCGATGTGTTCACTTAAAACTAAACGGTTGTCACCAATGGCGGCAAACACCAGCAGTGAAGCGCCTGGCTGTGCTGGGTTAGCCGTCGGCGCAAATTCAGCCTGTAGCGCTGCACCCCAGGTTGCCAACTGCTCTATTAAGCGAGTCGTTTTGCCGCTGCGGGTGGAGCCAGTGATCCAGAGGGAGGGGGGCATGGGGGAGACGCGGGGAGGGGGAGATGGGGAGATGGGGAGAGGGAGAGATGGGGTGGGGAGATAGGGAGACGCGGGGAGGGGGGAGAGCAGGGAAGTAGGCTATTGCTTGGATGAATCTTTGCTTAGGGATTGTAGCTTGTGTAGCCAGGTATTAAAGTGGGGGCACTTCTCTCGAATTGTCTGTAGACCAATGATTTCAGCCAATTGTGTTCCGTCGCTGACCTTTTTGTAGGTTGGGAAGTGGGCCAGGATACGTTTACTGGGTGCTGTTTCTTTGCCGTCGTTGATGAGTTCGGGGGTTTCGTATTGCTCAGCGATCGCTTTCAAGGCTGTAATCTTGTTTGTAGGCAGGTAGTCAGCGTACTCAAAACAAGTTGGATCAGCGAAAAGGTAGGCTTCGTATTCGTGGAGCTGAATGTAGGGAATAAAGCGATCGTCCTCAACATCTTCTGCGAAGCATTTCTCCAGAAATTCGACTCTTTTGGCAGGATCTTGACGCAAACGCTCAGACGCGGCTAATCCTGGAAAATCGCTATGAATAGCGTATAAATCAATCATCGTAGTGAAAAATGCATCGGGATTGCTATCTTGCTTAAGCCGCCGCAGAATATCATTTCTCATGGGAATGTAGTTGCGTCCACCGCCCCGGTGGGCTTTGCCCTTCTTCCTTGCGTGAGCAATTAGCTGAGGAGGATTCATAAATACACGATGATGTTGAGCTAAGTGAGGCTTTATTAAGGTGTCAGCAAAGGTCTGTTCGGTTTGGCCTTCGGCGAACAAGTAGAGCCTCACCATTTAATGAGGCCCTCCGCCAATGACATTTTTCTCCCAAATTTCTCCCAAGCTATACTCATCGAGCCAATCGTCCAATTCTGCAGAATTGAGCCGCCTAAACTGTGATTCTTGCCCTTCACGGTTGACCGTAATTACATCTTCAGTATCGAAACTGTCTAGAAATGTACTTGACTGAGTGCTGACGAGAATCTGTGTATAGTGAGAGGCTTTGCTAAATAAGGCCGCCACAACGTTGAGCGCATAAGGGTGCAGTCCTAATTCTGGCTCATCAACGATGATTAACTCTGGTAGTTCATCTAGGGGCTGTAAGAGCAGCGTAACTAAACAAATAGCCCGTAAAGTGCCATCAGAAAACTGATGTGGCCCAAATACTTGATCAGACCCTTTTTCTCGCCAGTTCAAAATCACTTGATGAGAAGCATCAGCCGCTAGATCAAAATCGTCAAAGAACGGCGTAATTAAGCGAATTGTTCTAACAATGTTTTGATAACTTAAAGGATTTTCTTCTCGAAATCTGAGTAACAATGCCGCTAAATTTCCAGCATCTGGCATTAGCCACCGCGTATTGCCAGCATAGCTAGACTGACGTACGCCCGCTGTCGAGGATGTGTCATGAAAATGGTAAACCCGACAGCGGTTGAGCAAATACTGGAGGGTTTTAGCCGCCGCTATCTCTTCCGCAGCAGCTTGCCTAAGGCGAGACTCTTCATGGCCTGCACCTAAATGATTGGTTCTAGGATCTATGTAACCTGTTTGCAAAAAGCTCAGCGTTTCCTCTGCAAAAATCAGCGTATCCCCAGCCGCATGGAATAAGCGTACCTGATACGTATCCAATCTGTTCTCAACTTCAAACTCCAGCTTTGCTTCTATTTGAGGCGTTATTTTAGGGCCGAAGTGCAATAGAGAGGTGGCCCGCCCCGATACTCCAACATATTGCTGAAAACGTCCGGCCATCATCTCATTGAGCATTTTAAAAAACGAAATGAGATTGCTTTTGCCTGCCCCATTCGCTCCAATCAAGATATTGAGGGGACGTAGCTCAAGCTCCATTGCCTTAATAGACTTAAACCCATAAAGTGCCAGTCGTTTGAGCATAGTTAATCAATATCTCAAAACCCAAAACTCTTTTCTATTCTCTCCCCCTCTCCCCCTCTCCCTCACTACCTCAGCCGGAACTGCACTGCAATTGGCAGGTGATCTGAAGCTTGCGCGGCTTCCTTAACCACCCGAGCGTCTAAGACTTCTATTTTGTCAGGATTATAAAAAATGTAGTCGAGTTTGAACTGGGGTTGATCCGAAGGAAAGGTGGCGATCGCTGGGTTTGCCGGATCCGCTAGCTCAAAGGCAGATCGGAAGCGATCGCTTTGTAAAATCCGCTGAATTGATTTTTCTCCTTCTTCTGGACGGTTAAGGGCGCTGTTAAAATCGCCGAGCAGCAGCACAGGGCTGGTAGAAGCATATTGCTCAGCCAGATTTAGCACATAGTCGGTTTGCTGGAGGCGAGTAGCGGTGTCAAAAGCTTCTAGGTGAACGTTGATGATCACAAGCCGCTGTTGATTGACGTTGATGAAAGCAACTTGAGCCAAGCGATCGAGATAAAGGGCGTTGTAATAGGCTGGGTTGCTGGCAACTTTGTCAAGCACAAAGCGTTCTTGATCTGTAACTGGGTAGCGGCTCAGCACAGCTTGCCCAGACAGAATGCGGCCAAAGTGGGCCGACGGTGGCCAAGTCGGAAAAGGCACATAGTTTTTGTCCCAATTAACGGCGATCGCTCCATAGCGAAACTGTAGGGCTTGGGCGATCGCTTCCACCTGGTTGACGTTGTAGGATCGTTTAGCCTCTAGATCGACTTCTTGTAAAGCCACAAAGTCAGCGTCTATCGGAGCGAGGGCGTCTACAGCCGTGTTTTGGTTAGTGTCAAACAAAGCGCGATCGCGGCGAACCGCGACATTATTGGTTAGCCCTGAGAGATAGCCAATGTTGTAAGAAACGACGCTGAGCGTGTCTTTGTCTGGGGGAACGGCACTACTGAATTGGACAACTTCGCCGTAGCGATCTTTAGGGTAGCTGCCAGCACTAGCCCACAGAAAAAAGGCCGCTACCGCTAGAGCAGGTAGGGCAACTGCGATCGCCAAAATTCTCAACAATCCTCTCATGACTCTCCCCTAATTACGCTTGCTATTCCAGCCGTCTGACTGAACAATAGTTGGGACAGATTTTCTTCTATCCGCCCCTGTTAGGGAGTAAACACCTGAATGAGTGTCAAAAACATAATCTTTATTGGGCTTTTAGTTTTTGTACCAATTTCTATGGTCGCCCATGTTTTAGAGTGGGGCGAACTGACGGTTTTTGTCACAGCGGCGATCGCCATTATCCCGCTGGCAGGTTGGATGGGGACAGCGACTGAAGAGATTGCTGTAGTTTTAGGGCCATCTTGGGGCGGGCTACTAAATGCTACCTTTGGCAATGCTACTGAGCTGATCATTGCGTTGATCGCGCTGAATGAAGGGCTGGTCAACGTCGTTAAAGCCAGCATTACCGGATCGATTATTGGTAATTTGCTACTGGTCATGGGGCTGTCGATGCTGCTTGGTGGACTCAACCGCAAAGAGCAAGAATTTCAGCCCGTCGTGGCTCGAGTCAACGCCTCTTCTATGAATCTGGCCGTCATTGCCCTTTTATTGCCCACGGCGGTGGACTATACCTCTGAGGGCATTGATATGCCTGTAGAGCAAACCTTGTCGTTGACGGTGGCTGGCGTTTTGATTGTGGTTTACGCTCTGACGCTGTTGTTTTCTATGAAAACCCACGCCTATCTCTACGATGTGGGTCTAGAAGCAGCCGAGCTACCTGAAACGGCTGAAACAACCGCCGAGCATGAACACAAACCCAACTTGAAGCTGTGGATAGCCGTTTTGCTGGGGGCGACGTTGCTGGTTGCTTTAGAGTCAGAGCTGTTGGTAGACGCCTTAGAAGTAGCAACCGCTCAGCTAGGGTTAACTAACTTGTTTACAGGCGTGATTTTGCTGCCGATTATTGGTAACGCCGCCGAACATGCTACAGCCGTAACCGTAGCGATCAAAGACAAAATGGATCTGTCGGTATCGGTTGCTGTGGGTTCGAGCTTGCAAATTGCCCTGTTTGTGGCACCAGTGCTGGTAATTGCGGGCTACTTTATGGGTCAACCTATGAACCTGAGCTTTAATCCTTTTGAGTTAGTTGCTGTGGCCGTTGCGGTACTAATTGCCAATTCTATTAGCTCAGATGGCCGCTCAAACTGGCTGGAAGGCACGTTGTTACTCGCTGCCTATGCGGTGCTAAGTTTGGCCTTTTATTTTCATCCCGTTGTGTCGGGAATTGGCTAACTAACAGTTACGGCTGACATCAAGCCCCTCGCGGATCTGGGGTAGATGTCAGCCGTGGTTAAGCGGTTTATCGATAGGCAAATTGAAGGTTTGCTGGGGTCATCGCCAGCGGGGTAGCTGCTAGGGCTAAGCGATTGCCCAAGAAGGCTAAGGGCAGCAGAAAAGCCCATCTGCCAGCGGGTTGCAGCTATTTAAGTGGCTCAACGCCTGTGGCTACAGCGATAGGTTAACTAGCTGGCTGGCCGTACCAGTCTTGTCGCCATTGGTTCATCTGGTCAATTTCTGACTGCTGAGTGGCAAGGATAGCCTGGGCTAGTGCTTTTAGTTCAGGGCGATCGCTATTTTCTATTACCTGCTTAGCCATAGCTAAGGCTCCCTCATGGTGAGGAATCATGCCATCAATAAAGCGTAGATCAAAGTCAGCATCTGCCTCGCCCAAGCCGCCATCCATTCGCATCGCAACTTGCATTTCGGGCGTCATTGCCATCGTGTGCCCCATTTGGGCATGGTACATTACTGGCTCAGACCCGGCGTTAGGATACCAAGCTTGTCGCCATTGCTGTAGCTGGCTGATTTCGCTTTGTTGAGCAGCAATGATCGCTTGTGCTAGCTGCTTAACCTGGTCGCGTTGGGAGTTTTGCAAAGCGGCTTCTGCCATGGCGATCGCCCCTTGATGGTGCAAAATCATGCCGTCAATAAATCGCAGGTCAAAATCAGCATCCTTAGGGCCTAAGTCCATCGTCATAGCGTGATCGACCGCTGGATGATGTATAGAGCTAGTTGGGAGCGTCGGCACCTGCGAACTCAAAGAATTACAGCCTGTCAAAACCCCAGAACCGACTAAAAAACTGCCCAATCCCCCTAAAGCTAAAGCTCGTTTCAGACGCATGTAGGTTTAACCCATCCTTGTTGCAGTGATCTTTATCGCGTGTATTTTGCTTTGTCACCCTCACGCGTTTAAGCGAGATAGGCATACTAGCTGACAGCAGGGCTTATATAGCTAAAGACAGAAGGCCACAAGCCACTGAAGTGTCTCAAGGCTGGTGACAATAGCTATACAAAAGGCTACCCACAATAGCTTAAACCTACAGCCAAACGGTTATAGCAAATTCTGGTGTTGCTGATTCAAAGTATGAATTGAACGCTGAATCCTTTGAAAGTTCAGCCAAAAATCCGAAAAATCATACCGCTATTCAGCAATGCCCAAATTCTCAATATTGACTGCTAGCCTCCGTCTGCAAGCAAAATCCAGTTTGAGAATTTATTCAACTGCTAAAGAAACTCGATTAGCCCCCATGTCTCGAATGTCGTTTAAGAGTTTTGCGACTTGGCTGTAGGGTAAAGTTTTGTCAGCTTTTAAGACAATTTGACCTTCTGGATTTTCCGCTCCATAAGCGCGTACCTGTTGGGCTAGCTGGGTTAAATTAACGGCTTCGTTGTCTAGAATAATTTGATTGTCTTGGCTGAGGCCAACCACAAGCGGTTTGCTGGCTTCAGAGGGTAGCTTGGCGGCTTCTGGCCCTTGGCTGAGGGATTCGGGGAGCTGCACGTTGATGATTTGCTGCCCTGTTAGCGTCATCGAAATAATGATGAAAAACGTTAAGACGGTCATCAAAACGTCCATCATGGGGATGAGGTTAACTTCCGGAATTTGAGAGCCGAGGCGTTGTTTTTTAAAGCGCATAGCTGCTGAGTCTCGCCAGGTTTATTCTTCGATCGCCAAAGAAACGCGATCGCCACCTACCTCTCGCATTTCTTCTACAAACTGAATCACAGCTTCGTAGGAGAGATCTTTAGCAGGTACTACATAAACGGTTTTGCCAGGATTTTTGCTGAGGTAGGCTTCAATCCGCAGCTTGAGCTGATCGGCCTCTATAGGTGCTTCGTTTAAAAGGGGCTGACCTTGATCGTCTAAACGGATGAGAAAGAGCTGTCGCAGTTGTTCCGGCGTAATTTCTGGTGCGTTGTCTGCGCTTTTGGGCGGCAGATCCATTTCTAGCAGCTTTTGGCTGGTTAACGTCAGCGTCACCATGACAAAAAAAGCCAGAATTCCCATCATCACCGTCAGCATCGGAATCAGGTCTACCTGGGGCAGCTTTTCGTCGCGTGACTGTCGAAATCGCATGGGCTGGTTTTGCTAGTAGCGATCGCCTGAAAGCATTTTAGGCGGAGTGTTTGTCTGCTCTGATAGGGCGTTGTCTGCTGCTAAAATAGCTGGCTCATACCAGTATTGCCGATAAATCAGTTCTAGCTCATTGCCCGCATCCGAAAAATAGTCCATCTGCTGCGACTGTAGTGAAACTAAAACGCGAAAAATCAGCAGAGCCATAATGGCAACAACCATTCCTGCTGCTGTGGTAATTAGCGCTTCTCCAATCCCTGAGGCGGCGGCAGAAGCCTGCTCAGTGCTACCGCCGCCGCCAATATTTAAACTGCCAAAGGTGGCAATCAAACCCGTTACCGTACCGAGCAACCCCAAAAGTGGCGCAACCGCAACCACCGTTTCTAACAGCTTGTCGCCTTTGCGCATTTTGACAAACTCGCGATCGCCTGCCGCTTCCATTGCCAAGCGAAAAGTTTCCGGAGAGGGATGCTTCAGACGCAGGGGAGCCAGCAAAAATCTACCTATGGGCAGATCTTGCGCTCGTGCGGCGATCGCAGCCGCCTGGTTGAGGTCATGCCGAGCAGCTTCTAAAACCTGGTGAACAATTTGCCCTTCTCGACGCAAAAGCCGCGTCCAAAACCAAGAGCGCTCAAATCCGCAGGCGATTGTTAAAACAGAAGCCCCTAAGATCGGCACCATTACAGGGCCACCTTTAGCCAAAAAATCGAAAACAGTCGTCATGGCGATTTCAGCCGCAGTTGAGGTTAGGGAGTTTGAGGTGACGCCGCTTTAGCATAGCGGACTTCGCTAGCTAGGCTGTTAAGAGAAGATAAGCGCGAGATTAATCAGCGGTTAAGCCGTTGATCTTCAGTCGTCGCTATCGGCTGGGGTTGCTGGCGTTGATGCTGCAGCGGTTGCCTCTGTGGGCGCAGTTGACGCACCTGTTGCTGCTGCATTTGATTCTAGCGAACGGGTTGGGTTGGCCGCAGGCATCGGATACCGAATTTCTTGCCAGGTGAGATTGCCCTCGGTGTCTACGTTGGCGATCGCAGCAGGAATGCGATCGCCAGAGGCCACCGGGTCGCCCACAACATTGCACTCAAAACTTTCTCCCGGCAAATTCAGCCGATAGAGCGGGCCGCAATCAATCGCAGGCCGCTGCCCTACCTCTTGAGCCAAGGCGGTTTGAATATCGGTTTCTAGCGTCGCCACGTTGAGAATGACTTTGGAAGACGGCACTGTCCAATCTAAATTTCCTGAGTCATCTAGTTGCCGGACTTCAATATCAAACGTTTCGTCAGAAACTAGCTCAGCCACACACTTGAACACAACACCTGTCTGTTGGTCAATCCCACTAGGACAGATTACGGATCGTAGCTTTATTCGATAACCTTGCTGTTCAATCCCTGCTTTAATGTCGTTCTCTAATTGAGCCGTATCTATCCGCAGGCTACAGCCTACTATCAGCAAGCCAAAAATAGAAAGTAGGCGTCCGGATCGCATCAGGAATTTACACACAATCTGATGGGGTTAATACGATGAGTCGGCTTCTACTATACGGGTTTGCCACAGAGTACGCATCAAGACAGCGTTAAGGAGATCTTAACCTCAAGCCCCATTCGATTAGCTGTTGCCCGCTGAGGTTGCCAACTAACCCGGAAGATTGACCCCCCCTTTATATAGCTCAGACTAATGTTTTCTTTCCGAAAAGTTACTCCGGAAAGATTGGCACTGGCCTCGTATTTGATGAAAGTTAGGGTAGTGGATCTACCAGGCGATCGTTAAAGTCTTTAAGTTTTTGCAAATTAACAATGCAGTGCCTTCCACCCACTAAGTTCCTGACGGTTTTCACTGCTGCCGCTGTACTCGTAACGGCTACATATCCGATTGCAAATGCTGCCAAGGTTGAGGCTGCGACGCTAGATATTGGTCATAACTTTACCAGCAGCACGCTTTTTATTGATAGTAATTTAATTCCACCTAGCCCAAGTGGTAGCGTCGGTTCAAAACACGTAATTGAATTTATCAATGGCGGTTACAAGGTTTATGAAAAATCCACAGGTGCTTTAGTAGAATCAAGTACCTTAGATCAGTTTTGGCTCGAAGCGGGCGTTAATTTTCAAGGTTTTACGTTCGATCCTAGAGTTGTTTATGACCCATTTAGCCAACGCTGGCTAGCGGCTGCGGTTGACAATCCGAATGCCAATAATCAGTTTTTATTAGCAGTTTCTAATTCGGCTGATCCGCTATCGGGCTGGACAGGTTTTGCCATAGACAGTGACTCTAGCGATCAACGTTGGGCTGATTTTCCCACCTTGGGTTTTGACAAATCAGGGGTTTATTTAACGGCCAATATGTTTCCGCAACCGGGCAAAAATGCGGCCAGTTTAGAAACCCACATTTTGGCAATTCCTAAAGCTGATTTGCTCGGTATGAACCCCACGGTGGCACAGGCAACGCTTTTTGAAAGCAATTTGATTGCTCAAACGGGATTTAGTCTTCAGCCCTCGATCAATTTAGATAATGCCAACGCTGCTGTGTTGCTCTCTAGCCTCAATGCTCAGCAGTTAAAGCCGACTCGGATTGAAAATGTGGCTACCCAGCCTACGCTAGAGACAACCGAACCCGCTATCGCTCTAGATCCCTTTGCCCCAATTTTTTCGGCAGATCAGCCAGGGCCAAAGCAAGATTTAGAAATTGGCGGCGATCGCCTGAGTACCCATACCGTGACGCAAAACGGCGCAGTTTGGGGGGTGCAAACCGTCGAACAGGCCGGACGAGCCGCCTTACGCTGGTTTCAAATCGATGCCGCAACTGGCCAGCTTTTGCAAGAGGGGCTGATTGCCGACCCTGAAAACGATTTTTATTACGGCTCGATCGCCGTTAACGATTACGAAGATGTTGTTATCGGCTTTAATGCCTCTGGCCCCAATCAGTTTGTCAGTGCCTACGCCATTACTGGGCAAACGGCTGGCAACGCCACTACTTTTAGCGATCCGCTACTGCTCAAAGCGGGGGTCAGCGATTATGAGGTGACCTTTGGCGCTGGCCGCAATCGCTGGGGTGACTACAGCGCTACTACTTTAGATCCAGCCGATCAGCTCACCTTTTGGACTTTTCAAGAATACGTTTCAGCCGAAGATCGCTGGTCTACGCAGATTACTGAACTCAAGCTCCGCCCCGATTTTGATCCCACTCAGCTAGTCAATGCTGGGTTTGAAGCTGGTTTAGCAGGCTGGCTGAGCCGGGGCAATGTGCAGCCTGTCACAGCGGCGATTGGCGCTGACCCGGTTGCGGGTCAGTTTCAAGCGGCTCTGGCTACTTCAGGTGAAGTGTTAGGAGATGACAGCTTAGAAGCTTTTTTGCAGTTGCCGCCTGACAGTTTAGGAGCGATCGAAAATACGGTCGGCTCAGCCATTCGGCAGTCCTTTTTTGCCCAGGCTGGCGACATCCTGACGCTAAATTGGCAACTGCTTACTCAGGGCTTAGCGCTAGATCCGAGCACTTCTGCTTTTGTGTCTATTAGCCGTTTGAGCCAGACTTTTGAGGTGCTTGAAACCCAGTTGTTTAATTTGCTCACCGATCCAGATCGGTTGACGGGTTCTCAAACCTTTTCGTTTGTTGTGCCCACTACCGGGACTTACTCGCTAGGTATTGGTCTAATAACGGCGGATGCTACCGAAACCACGCAACTGCTCATTGATAATGTGAGCTTGAAGCCACAACCACCCACTGAAGTGCCAGAAGGCGGGATGGGCTGGGGATTGGCTTTAGTGGGCTTAGGATTGGGTAAAAAGCGGCTATGGCGGCTGCTGAGGCTGGATAGAGCTTAACGGTTACGGAGCTGAGTTGCTCTGCTAGAATGAGTCGCTATGATGGAGCACAGCTTTAAGTCACGCCTTATTATTGGCAGAGGTTATTTCCATGAAAGCAAAGCTACTGGTGCCTTTGGCGGCGATCGCGGTGTTAGGACTGCCTAGCAGCGCTTTTGGCCACGCTGTCCAGACAAATTATTTTGTGCCCCTGCTGGCCGAACCCAACGATTCTGCAAGGGCGGTTGAATCTAGCGTCAGCGGAGACGCCGCTTCTACCCTGGTGCTAGAGTCTACCTTCGGGGATGGTTCACCCTTTGTCGGCGCTGAAGTTACCGTGTATGCTCCCAACGACCCAGAAACGCCTTGGGGCGTCGGCACCACTGACGAAAGCGGACAGTTTGCTTTTGTACCGGACGAGTCAATGCCCGGTAACTGGACGGTCAAAATCCGTCAGGAAGGACATGGCGATATTGTCACCATTCCAGTAGGCGAAACGGGGATCGATTTTCAAAACATCAGCGAAGGGGAAAAATCAGATATTCACTACGGCGCTATTTCACCCATTGGCCTCGCTGCTCTGGCCGCTTTGGGGGGCGGTAGCCTCGCGATCGCCCGTCTTCGTCGCCAGCGGCAATCTTTTTAGACACAGCCGTTGCCCGTTTGCACCACCGTTCGCTGCTGGATGAGCAATTCGGGATAACCTGTTTGTGGGTCGATTTGGCGATCGAAAGTCAACGCCGTCAGTTCTCCAACCACCAGCTCAGCCGTGGTATAGACGACGCAACCTTCTAAGACATGCCCACCTAGCAGTTGCCCTTGCTCGTCAGCTAAGGCAATGTGCAGGTGGGCTGCTTTAGTAGAAAACGTGCCCACCAAAGACACAATTTCAAAGCGCTGCCGCCACTGACATCCTTGTGACTGGCCAGCGTAGCGCAAATGGGCTGCTTGCAGGCTACCAACTGCCGTTAGAATGCAGCTTGCTTGCAGGTTGTTTGCAGTAGCCAACTCAAGCAGACTCGTCTTTAGGTCAGATCCAGGGTTAAGACGTAACGCCAGAGTACTCAGCGGCGATCGCATCATTTTGACAGACTCGCTGTGGCAGTGGACAAAGTTTGAGCAGCGAGTCGCTTAGCATACCACCAGTGCTGTTGCTCTGGGGGTAGCGCAAAGGTGTAAAGCGTGATCACAAACGATTCACTGCGGTATCCCTGACCGACAATTTCAACGTTGTAAGAGGCAAACTTACGGGTTGCCATATCCGGCACAAGGCGACGGCCAATTCGCCGCCAACTGGGTTCTTTCCCGTGCCACTGTAGCCGACAGCAGGGCCAGGGCAATTGCTCTCGATCAAATAAGCGGCAGCACGGCCCCACCACCCGATAGGTGAAATGACCCCCCGGACTTTGAAAAATATAGCCCGTAGGCCAAGGGTGGTTGAGAGGGGGGGCTAACGACTCCATCACGGCTGTAAGCAATGCTAGGTTAAGGGGGTAGCTTGGAGAATTTTACATGTCTGAAGCGATTTCAGCGGCAATCAGCGATCGCATTTGCAAACACATGAACAAAGATCATGCCGATGCGGTTTTGGTGTATGCCCAGATTTTTGGTGGAATGCAGGCAGCTACCGCCGCTTCAATGGACTCTATCGACGCCCAGGGGATGAATTTGACTGCCCAAGTCGCAGGAGAAGCCCTGCCTGTTCGAGTTGAGTTTGATCATAGCCTTGAAAACGCTCAGGATGCTCACCACACCTTAGTCGAAATGCTGAAGCAGGTTCAGGCAACGCCGAACAACGCTCAATAGAGGTTGCTATGAGTGTAGAAATTTGTTTTTTGCCCGCCAACGTCAAAGTGGAAGCTGAGGTCGGTGAACCCCTGCTACGAGTTGCCGATCGCGCGGGCGTGAGCATCCCTACAGGGTGCTTGATGGGGTCTTGTCACGCCTGTGAAGTTGAAGTTGAAGGCGAGGCAGAACCTATCTGTGCCTGTATCAGTGCTGTACCCGGTGGGCGATCGCAGATGACCGTCAATCTCTATGTTGATCCAACCTGGTGAGGTACATAAACCTCTCTATACCGGGTTCGGTTCTACTTACCCTGAGGCTGGCTTAGGCTTGTTAAAGTGACATTAAGCGTTGCATAGCAGTGTAACGTTGCTCAAACGGTGATTACCCTAACGAGCCTTTGTTGTCCGCGTGAGGTAGCTGTTGTGAATAACGCGCCCGGTCAAGCGTCAGAATTTTTTGGTAAATCTGCTGGGGGCAACGCCCTGATGCAGTATGTTCAGTCTTTAGAACCTGAAACGATTGCTCAACTTTCTAAGCCTGATTCGTCTGAAGTGCTGCAAGTGATGGAGCACAACATCGTCGGGTTGTTAGGCGGTTTGCCGTCGCAGCACTTTGATATTACGATTACCACCAGCCGTGAACACTTAGGGCGGCTACTGGCGTCTGCGATGATGAGCGGCTACTTCTTGCGCAGTGCTGAGCAAAGAATGACCTTTGAACAGGCTTTAGCAGAAGTAGATGGATCTAGTTTGGCAGATTAGCCAATACGTTGAGTCTGACCCCTTTCCTTGAACCCATCTGAGTTTTTGAGAGAGACTTTTATTTCGGCAAGTTCGCTAGAGGGCTTGCCGAATTCTGTTGTGTTGCAGCTACGGCGATCGCTGCTGGACTGGTATGCCGAGTTTGGCCGAGACTTACCCTGGCGACGCAGCCGAGATCCGTATGCCATCTGGATCTCAGAAATTATGCTGCAACAAACTCAAGTGAAGACCGTTTTGCCCTACTACGATCGCTGGCTAGGGACTTTTCCCACGGTGCAGGCGTTGGCCGCCGCCGATCAGCAAGCTGTCCTCAAAGCGTGGCAAGGGTTAGGTTACTATGCGCGGGCTCGCAACCTGCACCGCGCTGCTCAAGCCATTGTGCAGCAGCATCAGGGACAGTTTCCGCGTCAGATCACCGCAGCAATGGCTCTGCCAGGGATTGGGCAAACAACGGCTGGCGGCATTCTGAGTGCAGCGTTTAATCAGCCAGTCCCTATCCTAGATGGCAATGTCAAACGGGTGCTGGCGCGGCTGGTTGCTTTGCCCCATCCCCCCCGCAAAGTCTTAAATCAGCTATGGCAGCTTTCAGAAACGCTTTTAGATCCGCAATATCCCAGGGACTTTAATCAAGCGCTCATGGATCTAGGCGCGACGATCTGTACTCGCCACAATCCTGCTTGTTTACTTTGCCCCTGGCAACAGCACTGCCAAGCCTACAATCAAAATGTACAGTCGGAGTTGCCTATGTCTGAAAGTCGTCCGCCGCTGCCACACAAGTTTATTGGAGTAGCGGTTATTCGCAACGATCAAGGAGAAATTTTGATCGATCGCCGTCGCCAAGAAGGTCTTTTGGGTGGCCTGTGGGAGTTTCCGGGAGGCAAAGTTGAGCCGAATGAAACGATCGCAGCTTGCATCAAACGCGAAATCCAGGAAGAACTGGGCATTGAAATTGAGGTGGGCGATCGCTTGATGGTATTGGAACACGCCTATACTCACTTCAAAGTGACCCTAAACGTTCACTATTGTCGTCACCTCAGTGGTGAACCGCAGCCGCTTGAGTGCGATGAGGTGCGCTGGGTAACCCTGGATGAAATTGAAGCGTACCCCTTTCCTGCCGCCAACGTGCAAATTATTGAGGCGCTTAGGGCTGCTAGCGCTTAACAGCCTTGAGATTCCATTACCAAGTCCATGTAGCGGGTAAAGCGGGCAAACTCCCCCATCATGATGCAAATTTCCTGTAGCTTACGCAGCGCTTGACGAGCCAGACTCGCATCTTGCAACCATAAGGCTAGCTGGAGCCGCTGTTCGCGGTACTTGAGGGCGGTTGCATAGTCGCCTTGGAGTTCGTAGTTGATGCCTAGCCGTTCTAGGGTCTGCGCCTCACCGCGATAATCCTGACTGCGACGGGCTAATTCTAGCTGCTGCGTCAGATAACCTGAGGCTCGCTGATAGTCACCGACGTTGCAACAGGCCGCACTTAAATGATTCAAAATTCGGCCAATGACTTGTGGTTTCAGGGTTTCTTGCCCCATCGCCAAGAGTTGCTCGTAGCAGCTAATGGCTTGGTTGTGTAGGTTAAGGCTGTAGTAAGTATTGCCCAGGTTTCGAAGAATTTGAGCTTCTAAAGCGCTATCTGCTAGCTGTTGGGCGATCGCAAGGCTAGCTTGATAAGACTGGACGGCCAGTTGTGGTTGTTCCAATCGCTTTTGGATCATAGCTAGGTTGTTGAGCGCTACCATTTCAGCGGTGCGATCGCCCAGGGTTTTAGCCAGATCTAAACTACTCGACATGCATTCAAGCGCTTTTGCATAGTCGTGCAAGTGCCGATAACTGTTGCCTAGATGCGTTAACGCTTGCTGCTCCATCGGCAAACTTTCCAGCAAACGAGCCGCTTTTAGGGCTTGACGACCATAATCGACCGCCCAAAGGTAGCTGTGATTGCTATAAAAAGCTGTAGCTAGGATTTGCAGCAGCTTAGCCTGATTGAGGGAATCGCCGAGTTGCTGGTAGTTAAGCAGTGCTTGCTGATAAGCAGCGATCGCTGCCTCGTAACGACCTTCTTTTTGGTGAAGTTTGCCCTGTCGCCAAGCTTGAGTAGCTTGTAAAACTAAGACCTCTGCTTGCAAAGGGTTTAGCGCCTCTGTAACCGATGAGCCAGAATGCAAAAGCGTCTCACGAGTGCCATCAGGCACGCTGTTAACAGTTGCGATGATGCAAGTTGAAGGATCCATAAATAATGCTGCTAGCGAGTTGCTGTTAACACAGAAAAACTGGCAGGTTTTAGAATCGCTCTAGAACCAAAACCCAAAAGCAAAGCGAACAGGAAGCACACACTCGCCCGACAAACCGATTCAGTTCTCCTATGCTAATGACGGCAGCTTTCGACTAAAACCGTAGATCCACTCAGGAGCTAACTCGCGCTTTAACGGCAATAGCGCTTTAATCCACGTAATTTGCATAAAGATAGCGATATCTCAGCCCAGCAAAGTCGCTCTAGCGGGAGATATCGCTGATTTAGCCCAAAATTTTGCGTAAATTCACCTGAGGCAGTCTGAAAACTGAGACTAACGCGCCCAGACCGTTAAATTCCATACTGAAAAGAACAAAAAAGCAGAAATAAGAGCGCTCAAACTCCACCTAACCGCGTTCTTTTGCAGATTGCGCCACTGATTCAGTTCAGCTTCGTCGCGCTGAGCCTGAATTTGTTGCTTAGCCAAATCAATTTCGGCTAGAACCTGTTCTTCTAACGTTTGATTATCACTCACTTCAACGGTGCTGTTTTGGGTAGCTAAAGCGGCGGCGAGAGCATTCATTTCTTGGCTAGTGGCACTGTTTACTCTGGTTTTAAGCTGCTCTAGTTGGTTGATTTGTTGCCGATATTCAAAGTTGACTTCGGCTGAAGTTTGAGTTTTGAGCTTGATGCTAGCGCTAACACTGAGAGGAATTAAGCTGAGAAACAATAAACCCACTATCAGCGTTGACCAAGATAAACCTCGTAAAAGCGGCTTTTCCCATTTTTTTCTTAGGCTCATTTCTCCAAAGAAAATTAAAACTAGGGCAATCAACGCCAAAGGCATTCTTTCCACTAGATTGGCAACCATACTCAGTTCCCAATCAGGATCCATAAAGTAAGCGGGAATAAAAGTGTCTGCTAGCTGAAGCGCAAAAATAAAAAGCAGTCCATAGCCCGACGAACGAACTAAAGCAAAGGTTTTACGAGAGTCATGCGTTCTGGAATTTGTGTTAACCATGTGAGCTTGCAGAATAAAGGGTTATATCAGTTGAAAAACTTGAGCTATGTCGGCCAAGCCAGCTAAATTGTTTAAAAATCTACATATAGCTAAAGCCAGAATCAAAGATTTCCTGTCGGCAACTTGCAGCCATTTGAGTGTCTTAGAGAGAGTTTGCAAAGCCAATAGTTGTGATTTTAGATACTTATTGATCTCTCCTAGCCCTACTTGAAAAGGATATTGGCTCGTAAGTCTCCCTTTTTAATAGGGATTTTGAAGGATCTAAACCGTTTTGCGAGGCAGTAGATATCTTGTTAAACATTCTCTTAACTTTGCTGGCGATCGCTATATCTTCAATTCCATTGATGCATTACCTTGTTTGTAAACGCGAAAATTTAGGTTGCCACTGTCCATACCAGTCAAACCAAACGTTTTCTAAAATTGCGTATCTCTCTTGAACAGAATCTGACTTATCGGTTAGAGATATAACCACCCAGAGGCAGCGAAAGTCACGAATATTTTCTGAAGTAAACATCCACCTTAAAAGGCGTGGACTCCAGATATCGTAGCGATATCGATTGGCTCTAAATTGGGGTAAGGTAACGGTACTTTCACCTTTGGGGTTAATGCAGCTAACTAAGTAATCTTTAGTTTGATGGCTAAACAACAGGTAATAGCCGATCGCTGCTTGATATCGTTCTGTTCTGAGATGGGGGGCAACAGCTTCAGCCGGAATTGTTGTATTCTCATTGAGAAAGCCAATAACATTGCCGCTGGTATCAAATAGATAATACATCTCGATAGTAAGCGATCGCTCAGCTTGCTCATATTCATAGACATAGCCATTAATTAAACGATTTTGTGAACCAGAATTTTTAGCTGAGTGAGGTTGAATCGCGTCGCTACTTAAAAACTCAAAGTTGTTTAGAGAAATTTCTGTAGGAAAAGGCAGCGGTTTAAGCTTTGCTTGGGGTGCTACGGGATTTTTTGAAGTCAACAGAAGCTTGCTGAGTACGCCCAAAACACTCAGAAAGGTTATAAACAAAAGAAAACTTCTTAGCGATCGCCAGTGCTTCATTATTGTTGCTGAATAAAAAGACTGACCTCATTCAGGCTGAAGGGTGAAAAAGCAAAACAAGCCCAGCAGAGTAATGGCAACGGCTGAAAAAATGACAGAACCCTCTCCGGTATGCCAATACTCAAAGGCTGTTTGGTTTGAGGAAGCTGCCAGAACGGCCATAATGCTAACCCGAATGGCATTGACCAAAAACCCAAAGAGTACAGCCGTTACGGGTAAACAAACTTTTTGCCACCACCGGGTTGAATACATGACCAAAAAAATAACGCTAGTACCCGCTAGCTGCATGATTAAGTTGTAGCCAGCACAACCTGGATTAACTTCTACGCTGCCAGTAGGCAGTACTACATAAACACCCTGGCGATAAACATCAAAACCTGAATACCACAAAAAGACGGTAGCTGCCTGAGCCGTGCTTTTAGAAATATCCAGTAGCTGAGAGAGCAAACCGCTATGGGGAATGAGAAAAACTAAAATAAGTAGCTCTCGCCAGTATTGCTTTAGCCCTTGCCAACCCGAAGCGATTAACCCTACCGCCAAGACCAGCAAAAAAGGGAACAATCTCAAGAAAAAATCTGCGGTTCCTAAAGCCTGACTTTTGACTAAAATCAAAAGAACTAACAACAACCCAGCAACGGTGCTAGGCCCATCACTTCTCAACTGCAACTGCTCGTGCTTTTGCCAAATTAAGTAGGCAATGGCTGACCAGTACAGCAGGCTGGTACTGAATAACTCACTTTGGGATAATCGCTCCGTCATGGTCAGATGAATGGCAATCAGACCTGCCGTAATTCCCAACAGCCACAGTTTGTCGTTGAAAAGTTTTTGAGATAAAGGTTGAGCCGCCATCAGGTTGAGTCGGGGTTTCAAAGTTTGACAGTTGCGTGCCAGACGGTTTGAGGGTACGCGATCGCGCGCACCCTTTAGCAGCTAGCGTTAGCTGTTATTTGGGTCAAAAGCAGGCAGTTTTAATTAAGCTTTAGCCGCTTTACGTTTTGCCGCTTTTCGCTTTTGATTGAGCAGTGCGCCAAACCCCAACGCAATACCTGACCCCACTGTCGTAATTGGCTCCGGCACGGCACCGTTGACAAAACTTTCACTGCCTCCATTGCTAAACCCTTGTGCATGAAGCCCCACCCGTAAAGTACCTCGCTGCAAATCGGTGACGACAGCGTTAAAAGAATCGTTGAATCCCGGCAAAACGTTAAAGACAATGCCAACAAATTCTGAAGGCGAACTGTCTGTTATATCAGGATCGTTGTTGACCCCCTTAGGCTGTACTGGGCTGGTCGCTCCAACACTGGAGGTCGTTTTAAAGTCAATGGTATTTCCCGCTGGCATGTTGGCATTACCGGGATAGTTGGTTGAGAAGTTAACCCCGGCAGAGTTAACAATTTGAGCAACCGATCCTAAAGTTTTAAACCCCGTATCTTCAAAGTAAATACGGGTGATGGACGAAGCGGCTGGCCCGATATTAAAAAACTTGAACATTACCTGAGTAGGGCTATGTTCAGTTAGTTTGACTTGAAATTGATTGCTGCCTGCTTCACAATTGCTCGCGTTATTATTGCTGACGCAGCCAAAACCAAAAGCCGGAATAGACCGAGTCGTTGAGGTTGCTTGCGCCGGAGCAGCACTAACAACAGACCCCATCAAGCCTGTTGCCAGCGCCAGTGATGACAGTAAAACCGTTTTTTGCCAAAACCTTTGAACCATTGTCAACAAATTCCTTTCACGAAAGAACGAGAGGAGAGTGCGATCGCGTTTGCCTGCCGACATCCGTTCTAGACTCGGTGGAGGCGCTCAGCCGCACAGAGGCGATGCCTAGTTCTGAACCGAGAAACTCCGTTCGGTTAGGCGTAGTCGTGCTTCTACTGAGTAGGCGGTGTTTTTAAGAACACTGACTAGCCGTAGTGAGGCGTTGGTAGCAGAGATTTTACGGATAAAAGCTCAGAGCTTTGCTAGTAGGCGATTGAACTTAACCGAAAACCGCAAGTTCTGAGACGGCTTCTCCGTATGTCACTGAGGTATAGATGCTGAATCCTATACTCGCATTTGATAAAAAGGGTTGAAAGATTCGTTCTGGTGAGTTTATACAAGCTTCAAATCGGGTTTCTGCTTTGAGGAGTTTTGTGAAGGGCGGACGGTAAAGACGGGCTTGGGAGTCTTCACCTGAGGGAAAGCAGTAGCTCAATTTGAGGAGCTACTTCAATGGCTGAAAGCCACTGATAGAAAAACTTTCCGGCTGTCTGTCTTTAGCTATAAAACGGGATGCTGCTTCTAAGTGTTAGCCTGAAAAGAGTGACTAAGCTTAGAGGCTGTCTGAAAAGCCAATGACTGTGATTTAAGGCATTCATTGATCCCTCCTAGCCCCCCTTGAAAAGGGGAATCGGCTCGAAAGTTCTTTTTAAGGAGAATTTAGGGGGATCTAAACCGTTTTGCGACGCAGCAGATATCTTTTCAAACATCCGCTTAAGTTTTGTTTTTAACCGCCCTCAACAGCCCAAATTGTGTCTACTGCTGACTTTGCCAGTGAACGCCTGTTATTTACGCCAACCAAGCCGACGGCTGACGCTGTTTCTGTAGTATTTGCTTTTCCCAATGCCTACAGTGTGGGAATTACCAGCTTGGGCTACCAAATTGTTTGGGCAACGCTAGCCCAGCGTCCTGATCTGCAGGTAAGTCGTCTGTTTACCGATGCGCATGAATCTTTGCCGACCCAGCCAGAGCTAGTTGGGTTTTCGGTGTCGTGGGAACTTGATTACGTCAACATTTTGGCGCTGCTAGAACAATTGCAGGTACCCCTTTATGCGGCTGAGCGGCAGGCTCATCATCCGCTCATTTTTGGCGGTGGCCCGGTGCTGACAGCCAACCCAGAACCTTTTGCCGACTTCTTCGACGTTATTTTGCTCGGCGATGGCGAAACGTTGCTAGATGAGTTTATCGAAACTTACCAGCGGGTGCGCACAAGCGATCGCCAAACCCAGCTAATTCAATTGGCTCAGGTTCCCGGTGTTTATGTGCCGAGCCTTTATCAGGTTAGCTACGTAGCGTCTGATGGCCCTGTAGCGGCTATTTATCCCCTAGCTGCGGTACCTGATCAGGTGCAAAAGCAAACCTATCGCGGCAATGTCCTTTCTGCTTCGACGGTGGTTACCGAAAAAGCCGCTTGGGAAAATATTTACATGGTTGAGGTGGTGCGAAGCTGCCCGGAAATGTGCCGTTTTTGTTTGGCCAGCTATCTGACGCTACCCTTTCGAACCGCTAGCCTGGATGGATCGCTGATTCCAGCCATTGAGCGGGGGCTAAAGGTGACCCGACGGCTAGGGCTATTGGGTGCCTCTGTGACACAACATCCAGAGTTTGAAGTGCTTTTAGACTATCTAAACCAGCCTGAATATGAAGATGTGCGTTTGAGCATTGCCTCTGTACGCACTAGCACAGTAACGCCAAAGCTGGCTGAAACGCTGGTACGGCATGACACGCGATCGATCACAATCGCCGTTGAAAGTGGTTCAGAGCGACTGCGGCAGATTATTAACAAAAAGTTGCACAATGACGAAATTGTGACAGCGGCTATCAATGCCAAGGCGGGCGGACTCAAGGCGTTGAAGCTCTACGGAATGGTGGGCTTGCCCGGTGAAGAAGCTGCCGATCTGGAACACACCGTCGCCATGATGAAAACAATCAAAAAAGCAGCTTCAGGTCTAAGGCTGACGTTGGGCTGTAGTACGTTTGTGCCCAAGGCTCATACGCCTTTTCAGTGGTTTGGGGTAGATCCAGCCGCCGAAAAGCGTCTGAAACTGCTACAAAAACAACTGCGATCGCAAGGGATAGATTTTCGCCCGGAAAGCTATAGCTGGTCGGTGATTCAAACTTTAATTTCGCGGGGCGATCGCCGCTTGTCTAAGTTGCTGATGCTGGTGCGTCACTATGGCGAATCGTTGGGAAGCTATCGCCGTGCCTTTAAAGAACTGCGGGGTCAACTCCCGCCGCTAGAATTTTATGTTTACCAAGACTGGCAGCCTCAGCAGGTTTTACCCTGGGAGCATATTCAAGGGCCTTTGCCTAAGGTAACCCTTTTAAAGCACCTAAGCGCCGCAACGGCTCATTTCCCGGCAGCCCATCAAGGGCGATCGCCTTTAACGACCGTTGTATGATCACCCGGCTGGTAAAGGTAGCCCACACCGAGATACTGCGCCATCTTATGTAAAATGGCGTTGCGGCGAAAAGGCTTACTAACAAAGTCATCGCAGCCTGCAGCAATAATTTTGGCGCGATCTTCAGCGAAGGCGCTGGCTGTGAGAGCCAAAATAAACACCGGGGCGAGCGGTTTGGTAACGGTAGGTGAGGAGATTTCAACCGCCAACGAGGCTGTAGTCGAGAGCGGCTGATCAAGGGCACACAGGCTCAGTCGCTGCTGCTCGTTCAGGCGAATTTGCCGCGTCGCTTCATAGCCGTTCATGACGGGCATTTGCATATCCATCCAAATTAAGTGAGGAACCCAGCTTTGAGAAAGCTGCACCGCCTCTTGGCCGTTAACCGCCTCGCGCACCTCAAACCCGAGCGAACTCAACATTTTTACCATCAAAAGCCGACTAACCTTGTCGTCTTCTGCCACCAAAATGCGATAGGTGGCTTGCCCTGGAATGAGGCCAATCACCTTACGAGTGGTTGGGCTTGCCGAGGGGCTAGGGGCTGCTACCGGGCTGACGGGGAGGCTAATTTGAAACGAAGTTCCCTTGCCTAAGTCGCTCTCAACCGTGATTTCGCCGCCCATCAGCTTGACAAATTCGCGGCTAATGGGCAAGCCCAAACCAGTCCCTTCTTGAGACTGCCATCCGCGTTTGCCCTGAGCAAAGGCATCAAATAAGCCATCTAGCTCTGTCTGCGCAATACCGGGGCCAGTATCTTCAACCTCAATTAGTAAGGTATAACTAGACGCCCCGTTTAAGCAGGTCTGTGAACCAGTGGCTGGTTGATCCGGGTGAATGCTGGCGTGAAGGTGAATGCCCCCCGTGTCTGTAAACTTGATGGCGTTCCCCAAGAGGTTAATTAAAACTTGACGGAGTTTGCCTTCGTCAGTGCGAATCCACTCTGGTAAATCGGCTGCTTGGTTAAAGGTGAGCTGTAAGCCTTTAGATTTGGCTTTCAACTGCAGCATCTCCTGCAAGCTTTGCAGCAAGCGATGCAGATTAAAGTCAGTTTGGTGCAGCTTTAGCTGACCTGACTCAATGCGAGACATTTCTAGCACATCATTAATTAGGGCAAGCAAATGCTCACCACTGCGATTAATAATTTCTACAGAGTGTTGGTGGTCGGCGCTGAGATCACTATCGCGGCTCATTTCTTGGGTGTACCCCAAAATGGCATTGAGTGGTGTGCGCAGTTCGTGACTCATTTTGGAGAGAAATTCACTTTTGGCTTGGCTAGCTGCTTCTGCCGCTTCTTTGGCTTGCTGAAGGGCGGCTTGGGTCAGCTTAGCGGGCGTGATATCACGAATGCCCAAAACGCGGGCTGGTTCTCCTTGGTAGTTGATGTCTTGAGCGATGACCTCTGCCCAGAAAAGGCTACCGTCTTTTTTCAACCCTCTTGCTTCAGTGGGGGGATGTTGTCCGGGCGATCGCAACCGTTCGTAGAGCAAACTATGGCTTTCTGGAGCTGTCAATTTTTCCAGATGCATCCCTTTGAGTTCTTCGACCGGGTAACCAAAGAGCGTCTCTGCCGCTCGATTTGCATCCACAACAATGCCCTGTCGATGCAGCACGACTGCTTCAGAAGTGATTTCAAAAAAACAACGCAGCCGTTCTTTGCTCAGCCGTAGCGCCTGCTCAATTTGGCGATGCGTTTGCAATAGCTGTTCGCGTTCTTGAATCTCCTGTTGCAACCGTTCGTTTTTCTGCTGTAGCTCTCGTCTAAGAAACAACAACGACAGTTGGTTTTCAATGCGAGCGAGAACTTCTTCTTGCTGAAAGGGCTTGGTAATATAGTCAACAGCGCCTAGTTTGAGTCCTTTGACTTTGTCGGCAGACTCAGCTAAAGCCGTCATAAAAATAATTGGAATGTCTTGAGTTTGTGGTGAAGCCTTGAGCCGGCAGCACGTCTCAAAGCCGTTGAGTCCCGGCATCATCACATCCAACAAAATTAGATCGGGAGAAACCTTTTGCAGTTGATAAATGGCTTTTTCTCCCGATTTGGCAATTAAAACCTCAAAGCCAGCCTCAATTAAAAACTCAGATAAAACCCTGATATTAGTAGGTTTATCATCAACAATTAAAATTTGTGCTTTTTTAGTCGTTTTCATAGCTTGCTAGCGAGGCTAGTGATAGGCTTTCTCAATTACCTTCATCAAGCGGTTGATTGTTAATATAGGGGGTTATGCGTTGCAGCACTAGCTCATACTCTAGCGCTTCAGTTAATTCTAAAATCTCATTTATGAAGGTTTCATATTGAGGATCGAGCTGTTTCAACCGCAAAGCTTCCTGCTTAATACCTTCAATGTGGCCAATTTCGGCAGCTTCATATAGGGCAATGAGTTCGGCGGCGGGTGGAACCTGCAAAATTGCTGAGGGGGCAGGCTGAGGGATCTGGGGTGGGGCAGGCGAAGCGGCTTGATAAATCCAGGTGAGGTGAAGATAGCGCTGTAATTTTTCAAATAGCTCATCGGTCTGAATTGGTTTTGGTAAAAAATCGTGACAGCCTGCAGCCTGACTCTTTTGGCGATTAAATTCAAAGACGCTGGCGGATGAGGCAATCAGGACGGTGTTTTGTAGCGCTGGTAGTTGTCTGAGCTTTCGTGCCAGTTTGAAGCCGTCAATTTCGGGCATGAGTAAGTCTGTAATGATTAAGTCAGGCAAACAACGAATAGCTGTTTCTAAGCCTTCCTTACCGTTGGTGGCTTCAAAGACTTCAAAGCCAAGGGGGGTTAAAAGGTGCGTAATCACCCCCCGATTTTCGCGGCGATCGTCTACGACCAGAACTTTTAAGCGCTTTCCCTGGTAGCCAATGATGGCTGGCTGGGCAGGTGTTGCTGGGTTGGCTAAGCTGAACCATTCAGTGGATTGCTGTAGCGCTAATTCAAACTCAAATAGGCTCCCTTGACCCAGAACGCTTTTGACCTTGAGTTGACTGCCCATCAGGGTGGCTAGCCGCTGGCTGATTGCAAGTCCTAGACCAGTCCCTTCTTGCTTGCGATCGCGATCGCCCGCTTGCTCAAAGGGTAAAAAGATTTTGGCGAGTTCTTCTGGGGCAATGCCAATGCCGGTATCTTCTACCTGGAAGCGCAGCGTTGCCATAGAGGACTGATCGGCAGCAGGTAATGAGGCCGACGCCTGAGCCGAAGGGGGGCGAGTAGGGGCAGAATCAACCACCCCAACTCGAAACGTGACGCCTCCTGTGTGAGTAAATTTGATCGCATTGCCCAGTAAGTTAATTAAAATCTGACGTAGCCGCTTTTCATCGGCAAAAACGGCTGCGGGTAAAGGGCTAAGCACCTGATAGCTAAAATCAATTTCTTTTTGCTCAGCTTTAATCCGACAAATCTCAGCCACTCCTCTGAGAAACTCAGGCAGAGGAAAGTCGTGGGGCGAGAGTTCAATTTTTCCAGCTTCAATTTTAGAAATATCTAAAATATCGTTAATGAGCGTCAGCAGGTGAGAGCCGCACTGTTGCACAATGGCTAAGCCATCACGCTGTTTAGCGGTGGCTTTGGCATCGCGCTGCAAAATTTGGGTGTAGCCCAAAATGCCGTTGAGGGGCGTGCGTAGTTCGTGGCTGATGTTGGCTAAAAACTCGCTTTTGGCCTGGTTGGCCGCGTCAGCAGCTTCTTTGGCCGTTTGTAGCTCAGCCGTTCTTTCTATGACGCGGCTTTCTAAAGCGACGTTGGTTTGCTCAAGGGCGCTGAACGAGTTTCGCAACTGCGCCGCCATTTGTCTAAAAGCTTGGGCTAAATCCTGAAGTTCATGAATTCTGCTAGTGGCGGCTTCAGGAGCCAGTGTAGGGATGGCTGCTAGGGGTAAATTACCGTGGGCGATCGCTTGGCTGGCTTCCCGCAGCTGTAAAATTGGGCGGGCAATCCAACGTGCGGTCAAAACGCCTAACCCTGCTGCTATGACCAGTGAACCCAGGCAAAGCCAAATAGTGGTACGCGTATTTTGATGAATCTGAGCCATAAAGTCAGACTCAGGTACCGCCACAACCACAAGCCAGTCTAGGCCAAAATCATCTTGCCAGGGTGCTACCTGCACAAACTGGCGTTTGCCGTCCAATTCAAACTGAAGCTGATGAGCTGTCTGGATTTGGTCAAAATCTTGAAACTGATCTTTGAGGTAGTGAGCCGAGGCGCTAATCAACAAATCTTGGCTATCTAAAGCACTGCGCCGCTCTGCTCTGCCTTCAACTAAAATGTAGGGCTGGTCACCACTAGAGCTGGCAATCAACAAACCGTTGGGTTCAAGAATAAAAACCTTCGCGGCTGGGCTTAGCTGAATGCTGCTCAAAAAATCGCTAATGCTGGAGAGGATATGATCAGTGCCAATAACGCCGATAAATTCGCCTGCTTCGGTGTAGAGCGGCGCATTGAAAGAAACTGAAATTACCTCTGGCTCATCTTCCCAAACAAAAGGCTCGCTCCAGTTGGCTTGCTGCAGGTCAACGGTCTTTTCGTACCACACTTCTGAGCGAAAGTCGTAGGCTTCTTGAACTTCAATATCGGTTCGATTTCCTTGCTCATCTGTGTTGTAGGTGACAATGTCGTCGCTCACGGCTGGGTCAATTTCATCTACCATGATGTTGCCCAAGTCATCCCAAATGCCCGCCCCGGCAAAAGCGCCCGTTTCTAGCCCATACCCTACGTAGCTGACGTCAAAGATCTGGATCTGCTGCCAAAAGTGATAGCTAGCGGCCTGCGTATCGTTGAGGTTTAGCCAACCGCGGGCGATCGCGTCTAAGTTGACCTGTGTCATCTGCACGGGGATCTCTAAGTAGCTGTTTAGATGCTGATCCACCCGCGCTCCTACTTCAGCTTCAAGCTGGGCTGCTAAATCTTCAACTGCTTTTTGCCCGTTACGGAGGGAAAAATAGCCTGTTAACCCTACGGCTGCGAAAATCTGCAACCAGAAGGGAATGATTAAGACAACCTGTAGGGGGAGTTGCTTAGCGGGTCTGAAGACGTGACGCGGCATCGTTCTGCCCCATAGACGTTCAACCAAGTATCCTAACCTCAGCCCCAAGTTCAGATACTTGATAGTCGCCAGCCCGTCTCTATGGCCGACGAGCCAGCGGATCTCAGTCTTAAACTTAAAGGAGCGTCGTTGCTTCCAGAGTGCCCACTGACGCCGCTTCACTAAAGCAGGGGCTGCTGTTTGAGTGCTTGGTTTTTGTGGCTGAAGCCGCAGCCAAAATGCTGTGTCTGGGGCTTTGATCGCTGTAGCCAGCAGCGTTAAGACCCTTCAATGGCTGCTGGCTATGACAGAAAAGCTTTCCTTCTTGTATGTTGAGAGAGTAGTGCTAGACGGTCCCTTCTGCCTTTAGCGATGCCTTAGTAGCTACGGCTATACCTTTAAGATTTTTGGGCAGAGGTTTCAGCTTTAACGCTGCCTTCATACCACTGCATTAGCGGTGTAGCGCTAATGCCATGTAGCACAATTGAAACCGTAACCACGATATAGATAATCCAGGCTATGCGCTCGGCAACTGGCCCCGCAACCCCTTGCCCTAAGGCATAGGTGAGGTAGTAAATTGAGCCGATGCCGCGAATACCGAACCAGCCAAACAGCCAGCGGGTAGCTTGGGGTAAGCGGCAACCTAAAAAGCTTAGCCAGGTACCGAGGGGACGAATGACCATTAGCAAGGCCAGCGTGATTATCAGCCCGTCATAGCCATATTGGGCAATAGAGCTAAACTGCAATAAAGATCCCAGCAGCAAAATGGTGGCAATTTCTAGGAGTTTTTCAATTTGTTCGGTAAAGACAAGCTGAGCCAGCCGTTTGTCAGGGTCGCAATGGGCGTTTCTGCGAATCGTTACGCCCGCCACAAAAACCGCCAAAAAGCCATAACCATTGACCAATTCGGTTAGGGAGTAGGTTAGCAGAATGGCACTTAAGGCTAACAAATCTTCCATCAGGTCATCTGCCGGACGACGCTTTTGCAGCTTTTCGTCCACCCAGGCGATCGCTTTGGCTACCCAAATTCCCATGCCAATGCCAGCCGCGATCGCCCAGACTAAATCAATCCAAACCCATTGGGCAAACCAGGTTTGCCAGTCTCCTTTGGTCATCCAATACACGCCAAAGTAAACAAAAGGGAAGGCTAAGGAATCGTTGAGACCCCCTTCTGAGGTTAAGCCAAAGCGCAGTTCGTCGCGATCGCTAGGATGATCTAACTGCACTTCAGAAGCCAGTACCGGATCGGTTGGAGCCAAACAAGCGCCTAACAAAATAGCCGCTCCCCAATCCAACCCCAACAGCCAATGCCCCACCAAAGCCACTGCCAAAATTGAGAGCGGCATCAAAAAGCCAATCAGCCGCACGGTAGTCGCCCAAACCCAGGGTTTTAGAGGGCGATTCATTTTCAGGCCGCAGCCAAAGACAGAGACAATTACTACAAACTCAGTGAGTCGCTCCATGAGTTCTGCGTTGGGGCGCAGATCAATCCACTGCACCCCTTGCGGCCCCAAGCCAATCCCTACAATTAGATAAATGAGCGCGTAAGAAAACGGCAAACGGGCAATCCAGCCCGATCCTAGCGTTACCACCAGCAAAAGCAGCCCCAAAATCAGCAAAAGAGCGATATAAGTCACGTCAGGTAAAGCTGCACAGGGCAGGCAAGAGAGCGCTTTTTAGTCTAGAAGATGGCTCGGTTTCTCCCCATCAGCTAAAAGCTAGATTGTCGGGTTTTCTTAGGGCTAGTTTCGGCCAATCAGAGATTAGCAATAGCGATCGAGCAGTTCGAGTAAAACTCCATTCGTCCAGCCAAAGCCAATTTCATTAGAGCTATAGCCAAAGTGAATTTCATCAGAAACTTGGGCTGAGCAGCGCACCACGTCATATTTTTCGACCAGCGTGCCGCTTTTTTCAAACTCTTGAATCACCATGTGAATAAACTTGCTGGCAATGCGTTGTGCTTCGGCTTCATAACCATATCGCTGCAATCCTTCCACAGCAAACAAGGTCAAAGGTGCCCAGCCAAAGGGCGCATCCCATTGATTGCCAGAAACATAGGTGCTGGTTAGCAGGCCACCCGGGGCTTCAAACTTGTCTAGATTTTCGACTACGCGCTGGGCTTGCTGCTCAGAAGCGATACCAGCCCAGAGGGGAAAGAAGGTGGTGACAAATTCATAGGGCCGCCGCTTGCCAGTGCGGAAATTGTAATCAAAGTAAAGTCCGGTTGGTTCGTCCCACAAAAACTTGTCAATCAGTTGACAGCGATTTTCGGCTTGCTGTTGCCAATAGGCGATCGCCTCGGTATGCCCTAAAATGCGCTTCATTTCAGCAATATCTAGCTCCATTTGGTAGAGCAGCACATTTAAGCAAACGGGGGCGCAGTGGATAATATCAGCGCTAAAGGGGCCAAACCGATTGGTGATGTCAAACCCTGACTCTCGCATGGAACGATCGCCTTGATAAAACAACTCGGTGAGCTGATCTTGTTCGCGATCGTAATAGAGATTGACTTCATAGTCGCTCACTTCATGTTCGCGGTAATATTCGCGCACGCGATCGTAGTGGGTACGACCTGCTTCGTCGCGCTCAGAGGCTAGAACTTCAGGGGCTGGCCCTTTGCCCAAAGCATTGTAGTGAGACAACCCTGTCGTTTGGTTTAAATGGGGGGGAACTATCCAGTAAAAATAATAGTGCTCGACAGAAGGTAAGACGGTTTGGAGCCAGGTTTTGTCCTGGGTGACCTCAAAAAGCCGCAGCACCATGCGAGTGAGGATGGGGGGCTGTGAGCGATTGAGCATGTAAGTTCGGTTGGCATTCAGCACCGTACCATAATGCTCAACTTCGTAAATTAGCTGATCGACCATACTTTGGGCTAGTCTGATTTCGCCATCGTGCAACAGTCCCAGCATGATAAAGTAGCTGTCCCAGCCATACATTTCGTTAAACCGCCCGCCGGGTACCACATAGTCGTAGGGCAGATAGAGTAAACCGTGTTCTTTAATCTGGTCGGGTTCGGGGGGCAACACGCGCAGCTCAATTTGCTCAAATTCGGTTGGGGTTACAGCCTGCCGAATGGATTGCTGTACGGTGGCTAGATCCTCACGGGGAGAAATATAGACCCGCCAGGGTTTGCTCATGTCGTGCTCTAGCTTGGGGTCTTGAGCCGCTTCTAAAATATGACCCAGAGAACGGGAGAGGGTACGCCAAGTTTTTTTGATGTAGGTTCTAACCGCTTGAATTTGAGTTTCCGTTGGCCGTTGAATATCGGCTGGCGTCGAAGAAAAAGTCACGGTAATTAAAAATAAATTGACTGTTTGACAGGATAACTAAAAAGTTAATTAAAGATATGTCTGGGCGATCGCAGCTTAATCGCAGCTTAAAAAATAGCCGCTCTATTGTCAGATGGGTTAGGACGATCGGCCTTTGCCCATCTGACGCGAAAGTAGAGTTCACCTAAACCAAAGAGTTGCCCCGGCGCTAAGGGGTGGGTTGATTGACCAATAGCGCTACTGGAAAGCGCTGCAAAATATTACCGATTGGTAGCTGAGCGGTATCCATAATTTTGGTATGGGTGAGGGTATCTTGCCAGGGAGCACGCAGCTCAGCGGGAATGTCTAAATAAGTATCTTGCCAGACGATTTTGCCAAGGGGCTGAGTGTCAGGCTGAATGAGTCCGGTTAAAAACCGGGGGGCGATCGCCATGAGAGTCGTATCTTGATAGCGGCGGGCAAACGCAATGACATGATTGGCGTGCGTGCCGTTGACTTTGAGGGGAATGTACTCACCCTTTTGAAACACTCGCCCATATTGCTGCCGAGCCGCCAAGGCTTGCACAATTAAAAACAGCTTTTGCCGTCCATCAGCCCGACTCGCGGCGAGATCGTCTAGCAAGCTAGCCATACCCGTTTGGCAGCGACGCTTAATTTCTTGCACAAACGACAGCCGCTCATCATAGTCCACCGGACGGCGGTTGTCAGGGTCTACCAGGCTCAAGTCCCACAGTTCTGTTCCCTGATAAAAATCGGGCACACCGGGAGAAGCTATTTTAAGCAGCGTTTGCGACAGAGAATTCAACCTGCCGTAGGTGGCAATTTTTTGCTGAAAGGGCAGAAAAGTCTGGAGGAATTCATTATCTTGACCCGGTTGCAGCAATTTTTCCGCAAAGGCGACAAAGCCTTCTTCATACTCACTATCAGGCCGCAGCCAAGCCGTATGTACTTTGGCTTCTCGAACGGCTTTCACTAAATAATCTTTGATGCGGCTGACAAACTCGGCAGACACTTCGCCCGAAAAGGGAAAAGCCCCCATCAAGGTTTGATAAAGAAAATACTCGTCATTGTCGTCTGGAATTTGACGGTCATCAACAACCGTTTTGTGGTCGCGATTGAGGTCGCGCCAGGTGTCAACTTGCTGCTTCCAAACGCGGGGAATTTCGGAAAGGACGTTGAGGCGCGATCGCACATCTTCACTCCGCTTAGTATCGTGGGTTGAAGTGGCATTCATACTATGAGGCCAATCGGCTAGCCGCTGCTGATTGGCTTGATGAAAGGCTTCTAGCGAAAGGCCAAACTGGCTGGGATCACCGCCGACTTCGTTGAGAGACAAAAAGCGGTTGTAAACATAGAAAAGCGTATCTTCAATTCCCTTAGCCATCAGCGGCCCAGAAAACTGCTGAAAGCGCATGACAAAATGTAGCCAAAGCGCCCGCTCTGAGTCGGTTAGGGTGTCTTGTTCATCTAGGAGCAAAATCTTTTCAATCAGGTTTAGCTCATTCAGTAAACGGGGTAGGCTTTGCCGCGATCGCCGAATAGCTGTTTGAATGTACGCGCGATCGCGGCTACCAACGGTGGTGCTATTGATATAGGTGCAGTAAATCGGAAACTGAACCAAAACTTCTTGAATCGCCTTTCTCAGGCCGTTGAAAGTAAAGTCTCGGCCATAGCGATATTTGCCAGCAATTTGCTTGAGCAGGTGAGCTAGATTATTGATATCACCCACCAGAGTTGTGCCCGCAATCAGACGTTTTTTCTCACAAAAAACCTCTTTATAGTCAGGCACGTAGCCAACGAGCTGAGCATAAATTTGGCTAAAGGCTTGCTTGTGATTGCGATCGCAAAAGACGCTGTTGACCTGGTTTAAAAAGTCATACCCTGATGTACCCTGAATCGGCCATTTGGTAGGAAGTTCTTCGTCAGATTCCAAAATTTTCTCGACGGTGAGATAAATATCGCCCATGCTTTCCCGCAGACGCTGCAAATAGCGACTAGGATCATACAAACCATCGACGTGATCGACCCGTAAACCTTCAATTTTGCCGTCTTTTACCAGCCGAGAAATCAGATGGTGCGTCTTTTTGAAGACTTCTGGATCTTCAACTCGAATAGAAATTAGCTCATTAACAGTAAAAAAGCGGCGATAGTTGAGTTCTTCAGCCCCCACCTTCCAAAAAGAAAGGCGATAAAATTGGGCGTTTAACAGTTGGTCAAGCAGATCAAAGCTTTCGGCTTGATTGGGCTGACCATTAAAGGTTTTGATATTGCGATCAATAAAAGCTTTGATTTCGCTATTGCCTTCGTATAGCTCCCAAAGCAGTTCTTTAACAAACTGAGCTTGGTCACGTCTTTGCTGCCCGGTGGTTTCAGTGGCAATGCCTTTCAGCATATAGAGCAACCCTAACAGCTTAATAAAGTCAGGATGTCGCCGCCCTAAATCGCGAGCTAGCTGACCTAAATCTTGCCGCAGAAACAACCCATAAGATTCAATATTGAGCGGTAATTTCAGGTCGTAATAGTTAACGGTTAGTCCGCTTTCTTCGTAGGCTAGCTGGATTTGTCCGGCTTCTAAACAGCGACCATAAAAATCTCCCAACAGGGGCGCAAGAATTTTGCCACGAATGTCTTCGTAAGGGTGTTCCCAATCAATGTCGAAATAGTGAAAATATTCTGACTGGGAGCCATGCTCCATCACATCCATTAAAAAATGGTTTTGGCTGTCATAAGCCATGTGGTTAGGCACAATATCTTGCACCCAACCCATCTGCTGCTGGTGTAAAGCCTCTACTAACGACTCAAAATTGGCTTCTGTGCCTAAATCGGGGTTGAGCTGGGTCGGGTCAACCACATCATAGCCGTGGGGACTGCCCGAACGAGCTTTGAAGATGGGTGAGGCGTAAATGTCAGAAATGCCCAGTTCTTTAAGATAGGGAACAATTTTCTGAGCGTCGGCAAAGGTGAAATCCGGACAAAACTGCAGGCGATAAGTGGCGGTAGGAATACGCATAGAAAGTGCTGTCATCAAGTTAATTTTTCATATAAAACCAGGCTGTGGGGCAGGAGGGAGACGGTTTGCGCCTGACTCACTTGCTCGGCGGCGATCGCCCCAGGTCCCTGCCACTGCGGATCGTTTGAATCTAAGCATTTTTGCCAAGATCCGGGCTGCTCTAGCGAATACGTAACGGTTTCCTCACCAAAGTTAAACAAGCACAGAGCCGCCTGCTGGTTGTGCCAGTGGTGTAGCCCTACTAAGCGATCGCTTTCTTGATAAAAAGCTTCAAAGTCGCGGCGATCGCCAAGTTGCAAAGCTGGCAACTGCTGTCTTAACTGAATCAGCCGTTTGTAAAAAGCCAGTAGAGTGCCGTGCGCTCCCTCTTCTCGCTCAGCCCAGTGCAGATGGCAAGACTTAAAAGTTTCTACCGCCGCCGCTTCAGGCGGCTCACCCTCCGCGTGAAAATGAGCAAATTCTTTGGCACGTCCCTGGCGAATAGCCGCTAGCAAGTCTGGATCGGAGTGGCTGACGAAGTAGACAAAGGGAGCTTTCTCGCCGTACTCCTCGCCCATAAACAGCATCGGCAGATAAGGCGACAGCAAAACCGCCCCTGCAGCTAGCTTTAATTGATCAAAAGACACCAGTTGAGACAAACGCTCACCCAACATCTGGTTGCCAATCTGGTCGTGATTTTGGCTACAGACGACAAATTCATAAGGCGGGCGATCGCTGACGTCATTGCCGTGTCGTCGCTGCCGAAACGGTGAATAGTCCCAGGTGTAAACAAAGCTCTTTTCTAGCGCTTTAGCAAACTGCTGACAGGTGCCAAAGTCTCGATAATAGCCTTGGTTTTGGTGGGTCAGTAGCGTGTGTAGCGCGTGGTGAAAATCATCGCTCCACTGGGCATCAACCCCATACCCCCCCTGACTCGCCGGACGTAACACCCGGCCATCGTTGAGATCGCTTTCTGCAATCAGGTAGCAGCGGCGATTGTGCTGCTGGTTAAATTCGGCTACCGCTTCTGCAAGGTCTTGCAAAATGTGCTTAGCGCCGAAGTCGTAAATAGCATGAATGGCATCAAGCCGTAGCGCATCGATGTGGTATGCCTGCAGCCAATAAAGCGCGTTCTGCCGCACATAGTTACGCACCCCTTCGCTGTAAGCTTCGTCGAAGTTGATAGCGCTGCCCCAGGGGGTACGGTACTTTTCGGTAAAGTAGGGAGCAAACTGACTGGTGTAATTCCCCTCCGGGCCAAAATGGTTATAAACCACATCCATCACGACCGCAATGCCGTGTTGGTGGCAAGCATCTACTAGCTGCTTGAGTGCGGTTGGGCCGCCATAGGAGTGCTGGACGGCAAAGGGGTACACCCCGTCGTAGCCCCAATTGCGATCGCCGGGGAACTGAGCGACTGGCATTAGCTCAATGGCATTAATACCTAAATCAGCCAGTTCTGGCAGACGTGGAATAATAGCGCTAAACGTGCCTTCTGGCGTAAAGGTGCCGACGTGCAGCTCATAGATAATGAGTGATGCTAGCGGTAGCCCTGACCACTGAGAACATTGCCAATCAAAATTATGATCGACCACGGCAGACGGCCCGTGTACATCCTTAGGCTGATACTGCGAAGCCGGATCGGGATAAGCCTCAGCCTGGTCTAACCGAAAAAGGTAGAGGGTTTCGGGGGGCACATCGGCTACAATTGCTTGCCAATATTCTCCCTCTCGCACCAAAGCAACTTCACGCGATTGAGCCGGAAACTGAACGGCAACGTCTTTGGCAAACGGTGCCCAAACGGTAAACTGACAGCGGCGATCGCCCAAATAATGCGCACCAACGTTCATGACAGCCTTCTGATGCAAGCGTTTAGCTAAAGGCTATCTGGTTTGCGCGAGTCTGACAGTCCCTCTTGAGATAGGGATTGTTGAGGGCGATGTCAAGGGCTTGCCAAGATGGCTAGCCATGATAAATGCTGGAGGCAAAACCTCAGCCAATGGCCGTTGGCGACAAACGGGTCTACTTGCGCCAAAATATCTAGGCAAAACCATGCAAAACACGGCTGAATTCTTTTGTGCTTACTGCGGCGAACCCAATCTCACGTTTGTGGATCTAAGCGCTGGTCGTCTTCAGTCTTATGTTGAAGATTGTCAGGTTTGCTGCCGTCCCAACATTCTCTATATTTCTATTGACGCAGAAACGGCTGACATTGAGATTGCTACCGAGTACGAAGAATAAAAAGTAAGCCCAGCGATCGCCGCCAGCCGCCAGTTAGCCCCTCTGAACATTGCCGATATGTCTGAATCTATTGAATCTAAAGGCCCTCTCGTCATCATTGGCGGGGCAGAAGATAAGCACGAAAACTGTACCATTTTGCGAGAATTTGTCAGACTTGCAGGCGGCATAGATGCCCACATTGCCGTACTAACGGCGGCCACTGCTTATCCCCAAGAGGCTGGCATAGAGTATGACCGGGTTTTTTCTCATTTAGGTGCGGCGGCGGTTGATATTGTGCATACCGAAGAACCCGATGATGCCAATAGTCCCCAACTGCTAGAAATCGTGGCCGATGCCACAGGGGTCTTTTTTACGGGCGGCGATCAATCCAGAGTCATCCGCGTAGTTCAAGATTCGCTCTTAGAAGACTTACTACACAAGCGGCATCGAGAGGGTATTGTTGTGGGCGGCACCAGTGCGGGGGCGGCAATCATGTCTGAGGTGATGATTGCCGAAGGCGATTCGACAACCCATCCCTACCTTAACGCCGTAGAAATGAGCAAGGGCATGGGCTTTTTGAGCCAGGTTTTAGTCGATCAGCATTTTGCCCAGCGCGGTCGTCTTGGTCGTTTGCTGACAGCGCTACTGTTAGAACCCCATGTTTTAGGGTTAGGAATTGATGAAAATACGGCGGTTGTGGTGCAAGGGGATGATTTAGAAGTGATTGGTGCCGGAGCTGTCACCGTAGTGGATGAGTCAGAAACCAGTCACAACAACCTTTCGCGATTGCTAAAAGATGAAGCAATGGCAGTTTTTGGCGTCAAGCTGCATATCTTGCCCCACGGCTATCGCTTCAACCTCAAAACCCGTCAGCCCAGCGTCCCCGAAGGTAGCCTGGTGCCATAGGCTCAGAGTTGGCTTGCGTTATGGGGCAATTAAGCTGAAACTGCTGTATGAATGGCTGGAGTTTAAGCAGATATGCGCATTGTTTTTTTCGGTACGCCCCAATTTGCAGTTCCCAGCCTAGAGCGCTTGCTGCTGCATCCTGATTTTGAGGTGATGGCGGTTGTCACCCAACCGGACAAGCGCCGAGGCCGGGGCAAGCAGGTCACCCCGTCTCCGGTTAAGAGGGTGGCCACTGAAGCTGACTGCCTAGTGCTACAACCAGCGCGAATTAAGCGATCGCCTGAAGTGATTGAACAGCTACGAGCGATCGCCGCTGATGCCTTTGTGGTGGTAGCTTACGGCCAGATTCTGTCTCAGGCCATTTTAGAAATTCCTCGCTTGGGCTGCGTTAATGCCCACGGGTCGCTACTGCCCGCTTACCGAGGGGCTGCCCCTATTCAGTGGAGCCTCTATCATGGCGAAACCGAAACGGGGGTCACCACCATGCTAATGGATGCGGGTATGGACACTGGCCCCATGCTGCTGAAAGCGGCTGTGCCGATTGGGTTGCTAGATACGGCCTTAGATCTGGCTAAAACGCTGTCATCTCTCAGCGCTGAATTACTAGTAGATACCTTAAATCAGCTCAATCAAGGCGCTGTAACGCCCACCCCCCAGCCAGACGCCCAGGCGACCTATGCGCCGCTTATTCAAAAAGCAGACTATACCCTGAACTGGTCAAAATCAGCGATCGCCTTGCACAACCAGATCCGCGGATTTTACCCCAACTGTACAACTCAGTTTCGCGGCGAAGCTTTGAAAATTACGGCTACCCTACCGTTAGGAGAATTCGACAAAACCCAGTGGCCGGAGTCGCTAGCCGGACTGGCTCAAATTACGCCAGAACTCACCTCAGCCGCGATCGCTACTCATGCCAAACCCGGAGAAATTGTCAGCCTTCTCAAAGCTTATGGCCCAGTTGTGGCGACGGCAGACGGTTTACTATTGCTCAGTGAAGTGAAACCCAGCGGCAAGCGATCGCAGTCAGGGGCAGACTTCGCCAACGGCAGCCGTCTTCAGGTCGGAGACCTATTGGGCGAGGCCGCTTCATAATCACCGCAACCCTGGCAAGGGCCATCAGGATTAACCGCGCAGCGCAGCAGTTCTGAAGCCGCATTGTAACGGCAACTGATATCGCCAATCACCCAGCGATCGCCCACCAAACTGGTTTCTTCAGGGGATTTGGTTGATTGCACATAGAGATGAATTTTGCTGAGATGATAGCGGTTAGCCTTGAGGCAGTAGCGATGACGGCGCTCCATAACGGCGTAGGTTTGGCCGTCAAAATCAATATGCGCACCCGGTTGAGGCATCCAGTCGAGATAAACGTTACCCAGAGATTGCTGAGAATGATTGAGAATTAATTCCGTAGGTAGTAAATCTTGCTCCATAATCTCGACGATACCAGTATGGCAGGTGATCTATTTGGGTAGCCTTAACACTATAGCCAAAGGCTGAAAGCTATAGCCAAAGGCAAAAAGCTAAAGGCAGAAGGCAGAATGAAAGGTTTTCTATCAGCCGCTTTCAGCAATTTGAGTGTCTCAACCTTAGTGGCTATAGTGATAACCGCTCTCCGGTTGCGGCAAAGGTTCGTTACAATTTCAAAAATGTTTGAGTCCAGAAAGTTAGTGCTCATTTAGCCTATTTAACCTTTTGCAGGCAGTTAAGCAAGCTAAACAACCCTAAGTTCTGAGTTAGTTAAAAATGCGATCGCGCCATGTCGGTTAATAAAGTCTATTACGAATCTCTACTGGCCGAATGCAGTCATTATGCAGGAGCAATTGAGTTGCTCAAGCAGTATCGCCCCTACCTAGAAACGCTGCCGAGCATTCGCCGCCCAGCCGAGAGTATTATTGCCATTCCTTTGCCGACAGCTCGAATTCGACAACCGCAACCGCTGCCAGCGCAACAGGCTCAAACGGCTTACACGTCTGTAGATGCTGTCTTACAGCTGCCTTGCGACGTGGTCTTTTTGATGTGCGATCCTGAATGGAAAATCAAAACAGGGATGGAAATCTGCCTATTTATTCATCGCCCGCATGAAGATTTTTCTGACTTGCTTGGTCGCTGGCGACAGACTCAAATTTTGTTAGACAAAGGCTACGAATGGCTATTTCCGCTCAAATACAAACACTTACTCAGTGAAGGAGCCGATACGCCACATCCCTTGTTTGTAGTGTTTCCAGAAACGCCCTCGCGTATTTCAAAGGGGCTAAAAGGCGCGGCTTTGCCAGTTATTTGTCATGCTTCTGACCGATTTGCTGCCGAAGCGATTGCCCAAGAAGCTGTTGTCAATTCAACTTCTAGCGCCGTTGAAGCAGCCGTCGAAGCGATTGATCAAACAGAGTTAGAAGCTATCGAAATTCCAGAAGGATTTGACGAAGAGAATCTTTAACTAATGCCGTTTGACACAGTCAATCGGCCAATACTATCAGCTTGTTAATCGCAAAGCTTGGCTTAAATTGCTTTTTTACGGGTCAGTTTGGGGGCGATCGCATAAGTTAGGTCAGCGATGCCAGGGGCAATGGCGTTAGCCGCTAAACCCGTTGTCACCAAACTGGTATAGGATGGCAGAGATCAACCGAGTAACCCTGAGAATGCGCTATTTTCTATCGCTTGTTCTGGCTAGCTGCCTTTGGCTGGTTAGTTTATGGTTCGTTTTTCCGGCTACTGCTTCGCCCCTGTCCCCGGTGGTGATGGTGTTACCCGGTTTAGAGGGCGTTTTTCGCGGTGCCTCACCTGACAACCTCGGCGTTGACGACCAAGGACAGTTGGCCGCTTGTCCGGCTTCTCCTAATTGTGTGGTCAGCCAGCAGGCCGACGACACCCACGCGATCGCCCCCTTTACTTATCAAAGCGATCGCGAAACCGCCCGCAAAGCCCTTTTAGACGTTCTAAGCGTTGTCCCAGGTGCGACGGTAGTTGCCCAAACTGAAGACTACATTCGCTTTGAAGCGCAAAGTCGGCTGTTAGGATTTGTAGACGATGGCGAATTCTATTTGCCCGCTGATGAAAACATCATTCATCTGCGATCGGCGGCTCGTCTGGGCGAATCAGATTTAGGCGTCAATCGGCGACGCCTAGAACAAATTCGACTAGCCCTAAAAGATTTGGGCGTTTAAGCCCTAATGCGGCAAAAATAGCGAACCATACTTGAAGACACCATACCCGCAAACCATCACAAACAGAGCTAAAGCCGTCTCCAAAGGCGCAATCTCAAAGCACCAAAGGCTCACCAACAGCAAGCCAATACTATCGGCCATCAGCACCAGCCAGCGTTGCCTGATGCCATAAGGCTGTAGCATCACAGGCTGCGTCAGGTCTATCTGAATGCCAGCTAGCAGGTTAAACCCTATCTGGCTCAGCAAAACTAAAAGGGTTCCGATTCCTAAGTTCACCCAGGCGATATAAAAACCCAGCAGTTCGAGGGCAATCGTGATCAGGGTTACTTGCCGAAACCATTGCAAACGAGGTGGTGGCTTTGCTTTCTGGCTAACGGCGGCAATCTGCTCTAAATCCACAACCGCCATACGCGCTTGCTCAACTGACAAAAGCAGCAAGGCCAGCGCTAACACGCGCTCAGAGATCAGCTCAGCCACAAATGCTTTAGCCACTAGCCCCAAACTAGCTGGCAAAAAGAGGCAAACCATATAGCGGGCGATCGCAGTCATAACCTGTACAAATTTGTGGTGAAGATCGCCTAGATCCGCTATGAAAGCCTATAAATAATTTGCTAGAGTCTAGCGAAACCACTGAACTATCTACCCTAGCGCCGCGCCGCTATTCGCTAAGCGAGGAGCCAGCAATTGTGTGATAGTAATCTTTATTCTGGGTTTTTGTAAATCTATATGGCCAGACTCTCTGTAGAGCTGAATCGCTTTTTCTTTCAAGCAGAACGCGCCCCTAAAGTCACGCTTCAAGATATTTTAGAACTGGCCGGAGAACGAACTTTCGGCTTTTTATTTGTGCTGCTGTCGATTCCTTCAGCTTTGCCGCTGCCAGCACCGGGCTACTCAGTTCCCTTTGGCATTGTCTTATTTGTACTGGCAGTTCAGCTCATTATCGGTCGCGAACGTCCTTGGTTTCCGACTAGCTGGAACAAGCATCAGTTTGAGCTAAAGCAGGTACAAAGTATCCTCAAAGCGGGAATACCCTGGTTGCAGCGGATTGAAGCTATTTCGCGGCCTCGACTCAGCTATATCTGCACCAGTTTGCCCGGTCGCACGGTCATTGGCTGTGCGATCGCACTGATGGCTATTTCTATGATGATTCCTATCCCCGGTACCAATACCCTGCCAGCGATGGGCATTTTTGTCACCGGATTTGGTCTGCTTGATGATGATGGTGCCATTAGTCTTGGCGGCTTGGTCATGTGTGTAATGGGTCTAACCCTAACTTCTTTAATCTTGCTATTTGGCTATGAGGCGGTTAAAGCTGGCATTGAGCTAATTCGCAACGCTATTTTCTAAACGCAGATTAAACCCAGAGCAAAGGGCAAACGACATCAGGGCTGAGAAGAGAGGTTTAAAAACTTGGTATATTCCGGCTTAAACAAAAGCTTGATCGTCCCGGTTGGCCCATTTCGATGTTTGGTAACAATGACCTCAGCAATACCGCGATCGGGCGTATCTGGATCGTAATACTCTTCGCGATAGAGCATCATGATTAGGTCTGCATCTTGCTCGATCGCACCAGATTCCCGCAAATCAGACATCATGGGGCGTTTGTTGGTGCGAGATTCGACGCCACGGCTGAGCTGAGACAGGGCAATTACAGGTACGCTTAATTCACGAGCCAGTCCTTTGAGCGATCGCGTAACTTTTGAAAGTTCTTGTACCCGGTTTTCGTTACCGCTGCCTTCCATTAGCTGTAAATAATCAATCAAAACCAACCCCAAAACGCCGCCACTTTCTGCTTGCAATCGGCGTGCCTTCGATCGCATTTCTGTGACCGAAATATTGGGCGTGTCGTCAATAAAAACAGGGAGTTGAGACAGGGAGCTAATGGCATGGCCTAGCGGTTCCCACTCGGTTTGAGCCACACGACCCGCCCGCAGACGACCACTTTCAATTTGCACTTCGCTAGAAAGCAGGCGATAAACCAACTGAGACTTTGACATCTCTAGGCTAAAAATAGCGACTGGTAGCTGGTGCATCCCAGCAATGTTGCGGGCAATATTCAAAACAAAGCTGGTCTTGCCCATTGAAGGACGACCTGCGGCAATAATTAGATCTGAGCGCTGAAAACCCTGGGTCATGGCATCTAAGTCATAAAAGCCACAGGCAATTCCAGGTGTGGTTAGCCCAAGCGATCGCTGCTCAATATCTGAAAAGGTAGCTGTGAGAATGTCGCCCGTTGAGGTTAATCCCTGCTGGGGGCGCTCTTGCGTGACGCCAAAGAGCTTTTGCTCTGCCTGGTCTAAGATGGTTTCGACAGGTGCACTGGTGGTATAGCCCAGTTGAATAATTTCGCCGCCTGTCTGAATCAGCTTACGCCGCATATATTTTTCCATCACCAGCGTGGCATACTGGTCGATGTTGGCAGCGGTGATGACCCGATCGACAAGCTGAGCTAAACGACCCTGCCCGCCGACTTTTTCCAGCTTATTTTGGTCTTTAAGCCAGGTAGTCAAACTCATCAAGTCGGTGGGGCGTCCTCGACTTTGGAGATCTAAAGCCGCTCGATAAATGTCTCGGTGAGCTTCGATATAAAAGGCTTCTGGCTGTAAAATTTCGTTGATGCGACTCAACGCCTCTGGGTCTAAAAGAATACCGCCTAAAATGGCTTCTTCAGCGTCGATATTTTGCGGCGGCAGGCGATCGCTTGTCGGCTGGAAATTCAGTTCCTGAACCATAGTTTCAAATCAATAAGGGCGAGGATAACCCCGCCCTTACCATAACGAACAGATGAATCCCATTGGGGATGATCTTCAACATTTTTTGACCGCTGATCGAGGCTAGTGGCTAGACTCCGTCAATCAGCTTACTGGGGCACAACCCGCAGATTGAGCGTAGCAGTCACTTCAGGATGTAGCTTCACCTCAACTCTGTACTCACCCAGCTTGTTGATGTCAGGCAGGGTAATGTTGCGGCGATCGACTTCTTTGTTAGTCATCTTTTGAATCTCTTCAGCTACTTCGGCTGCGGTAACCGTACCAAAGATAGCCTCACCCTCACCCGCCTGTTTTTTCACGGTAAACAGGCCAATCGTCGCCAGAGCAGTTTTGATTGATTCAGCTTCTTGCTTAATTTCGAGCTGTCGTTGCCGCTCTTGTTCTCGCCGCCGCTCTACCTGCTTAAGCACACCAGGGGTCGTACGGACAGCCAGCCCACGGGGAATGAGATAGTTGCGTGCGTAACCAGGGGCAACTTCAACTAAATCGCCTTCGCCGCCTAATTTTCTAACGTCCTCGTTGAGAACGACTTGTACCCGTTTCGCCATAGTTCTCCACTTTAAACCCAGTCTATAATCTTACCAAGCTTGCTAGGTTCTAGCAAATGCTAAAACTGATCTTTTTGACCTCGCAGGCGGGCAAAGGTTCGAACAGGGTCTTGCAGTCCTACAGCCTGTTGCAGAGCGGTTTGATCCCAACGTAAAAAGGGATTGGTTTGTTTTTCTATTGCCAGGTCTGAAGGTACTGTCGCTTGTTGTTGCTGTCGGGCTGATTTTACCTGGGCAAATCGCTGCTGTAGAACTGGATTTTGGGCATCTACGGTAAGCGCAAATTGTAAATTTTTCAGCGTATATTCGTGGGCACACCAAATTCGAGTGGTATCTGGCAGCGATCGCAGTTGGGTCAAAGAGGCCACCATTTGCGCGGGGGTACCTTCAAACAAGCGACCGCAGCCACCGGCAAAGAGCGTATCCCCGCAAAATAGCTCGCCCCACGTTTCCGCAGCGATTGGTGGAAAGTAGTAAGCAATATGGCCACGCGTATGCCCTGGAACGAAGAAAACCTCAGCTTGGCGTCCGGCAAATTCAACGCGATCGCCTGCTTCTAGGAAAAACTGCTGTTCCGGAATGCGTCCGCGATCGACCGCCCCGCCATATACCTTAGCGTTGGGATAGTGGGCTAGGAGCTGTCGATTACCACCAACGTGATCGCTATGATGATGCGTATTAAAAATAGTCGTCAGCGTGGCATTTAGCTGAGCTAGCTGAGCTAAAACTGGGTCTGCTTCGGCTGGATCAACAACGGCTGCATCCCCCGATTGGGGATCGTGAAGGAGAAATATGTAGTTATCAGAAAGGGCATTCAGACGGTAAATTTGCATCCTCTAAAACCTTAGCTCCGCTTTGTTTAGCATAAAAGTCAAAACGGCTTTTTATCTATGCCAGCGCTTGTTAAGACCAGAGAAAGTACGGATTGAGCAAGATCCTTTTTAGGGCAAACTAAGCGCCAAGGATATCTCAACGGAACATGGTTCGAGACGCTCAGGGAATGCCTTCTACTATCGCTAAGCTAATTCACAAGGTTGCTAGCTCAGGCCGAATTAGCCGTAAAGACTATATGCAACTCACTTCTATGATTTTATCTATTACAACCATGACCCCCCTTGAGCGCAGCCATATCAATCAAATTTTAGATGCGGTTCAAACAGGCAAAATCACTTTAATTGATTAGCGGTTGAGCTTAGAGCTTTACGTTTAAAGACAAAAGGGACAATGGCGTCAAAAAGTTTTGCTAAAGGTGCCGAACTACGAACAGGCAAAGTTTTAAAACTGTAAACGTCTGGCCTTTGATCCTGGGTGTTTTTGGGTTGCTCTGCTTGGTCGCGCACCCAGAAAGAGCGCTTTTGTACGGATCCCCTTGAGGCACAATAGAAGAATCTATACAGGTTACCCGGAACCTGATTAACAAAACTGCGTCACAGAAACTGTGATGAAGCTTACAATTTCGTCCATTTTATGCGGCAGTTCTTGCATGGGGTAACGAGTGTCGCACCCGGACTGCATTAATTTCGCGGTTGTTTACTATTTGCCATCGCATCATCGCAATGAAACCAATAACCTGCTTCCAAGTTTCTCATTCTCGTGTTTTCAAAGGGGTAAGTCGCTTCATCACCAGTGCTGCAACCATAGCCTTGATAGGGCTAGCAAGCGGTTCAGCTTTTGCCGCCGATCCTTTCCGCTCGGAGGATCCGCACAATATTGGCGATCAAACAGAAGCGGCCTTCTATGCTTTCTTTAGAGACGGTGACTATGTAGAAGCGCGGCAATATCTGATGGCTGCTGAAGAAACGGAAGCCGCTGAACCGATGGTGCAAGCCATGCTTGCCTCTTTGGCGTATCTAGATGGTGACTTAGACGAGCTAGCGGCTAGAGCCGAGCAAACCCAGACGGCTGCTAATGCCCTGATTGCCGTAGATCCCCTGCGAGGGCATTTGTACGCTGCTGTCGGCACCTTTTTAGAAGGCGCACACTTACTCAAAACTGAAGGAACTGTCCGCAGTATGCCGACCGTACTTTCTATGTTGCAGCAGGTCTTTAACCACTTAGACCAAGCAGAGCGAATTTCGCGTACAGATCCAGAACTCAACCTGGTAAAAGGCTATATGGATTTGCTGTTAGCGGTTAATTTACCGTTTGCCAATCCTCAACAGGCCATTGAGCGGCTAGAAAGCTACGGCTATCCACCTTATCTAACGCAGCGAGGCTTGGCGATCGCCTATCGAGATCTCAAGCAGTACGATGAAGCTTTAACGGCGATCAATAAAGCTCTAGAAGTGGCTGCCAACAACCCAGAACTACTAGGTCTACAAGGCCAGATTTATGCGCGGCTAGGCCAGCGAGAAGAGAGCTTAGCCAGCTATGAAAAAGCACTAACTTATCGACAGCAGTTGCCAGAGCAAATTGCTTTGCAGTTGCAGTACGAACACTGCAAGGTTGCTGATGTCATTCCGAATAGTGAATGCTCTACTCAATTTGCTGCTGGTAGCTTCGAGTAGGCTTTGGCAAAATCTCTAGCCGCTTCACGGCTGAAACTTAGCCAACCGCGCGATCGCACATTGCTTGAGCAGTGTTATGCTAATCACGCTGAGAGAGACGGCTCTGTTTCAGCCGTTCCGTTTTTAGGTATGCATTAACTATGCAGGTTCAGTTTCGAGAATGTGATTTTTTTAATCTTTGGATTTGGTTAGAGCTGAGTACAGTCCCCTCTCCCATCGAGTGCCAATACATTGAAGAAGTCTTCAATTCTTGGTTTTTTATGGGCAAGCTGGGAGGATTTAATGCCGAAAATCTGCAAGTGCAAGAAACGGGGCTAGACATTAGCTATCTCGACTATGAAGCAGAAACAGCAGATGAAGCTTTAATGTCAGTGATGCACAACATGGGCGAAGTCCAGTTTCAAGGGGTTTGGGCTAGATGCTGGTTTGATCTGGGCACGACTGATGCGATCGCCCTCGATGTTTTGATCAATACTTTGCAGCAGTTTAGCAAAGACTATGTTCATCTAGAGCGGCTGATTATTGGCGGCGAAAACGAAGACTGGCCCATTCCAGGAAGTGGTCAACCCGCCTTCTTCGACGAAGACATGTAGCTAAAGCGCATCAACTTTGCCTCAAGCATAAAAAAACAGGTGCAGGCCCCATGAGCGCTTGCACCTGTTTTGGGTTTTAGGTCATTTAGGCTAGCGGAACATACTGCTAACCGAACTTTCTTCGTGAATACGCCAAATAGCTTCACCGATAAGATTGGCAACCGACAAAACTGTTAGCTGCTCAAAGTGCTTGGCATCTGCAACCGGAATGGTATTAGTCACAATCACTTCTTCAAACAAACCACTAGAAAGGCGCTCTACTGCCGGAGGCGAAAAAACCGCATGGGTGGCACAAGCATAGACCTGTCGTGCCCCTTCTTGACGCAGTAAACGCGCCCCTTCACAAATGGTTCCGGCAGTGTCAATCATGTCATCGACTAGAACCGCCGTTTTGCCCTCAATATCACCAATTAAGTTCATCACTTCGGCTACGTTGTGGGCTTGGCGACGCTTGTCAATAATGGCTAAAGGCGCATCGTCTAGCTTTTTGGCAAACGCGCGGGCACGCGCTACCCCGCCTACATCCGGCGAGACAACGACGAGATCAGGCAGGTTCTTGCTGGCGAGATAGTCAATGAGTACGGGCGAGCCATACACATGGTCACAAGGGATATCAAAGTAGCCCTGAATTTGGGCGGAATGTAAATCCATGGCCAAAACTCGACTAGCGCCTGCTTGAGTCATCAAGTTAGCAACTAATTTAGCCGTAATTGACTCGCGGCCAGCAGTTTTGCGATCGGCTCGCGCATAGCCGTAATAGGGTAGTACCGCTGTAATCTGACGAGCAGAAGCCCGACGGCAGGCGTCTATCATGATCAGCAGTTCCATTAGGTGATCATTCACCGGGTAACAGGTGGGTTGAATTAGATAAACATCACACCCACGAATAGATTCCTGAATTTGGACGTAAAGTTCTCCATCGGCAAAGCGCTTACGAACCATCGGTCCTAAGTCAATGCCTAAATAACGAGCCACTTCACGAGAAAGCTCTCCGTTGGAAGATCCAGCGAATAGCTTCAGGCGGTTATTGTCACCAATCTGTGGAAGTGCTGTCTGAAGTGATAGGGTGGCAGAGCGAATCACAACAGGCCCTCAATGCGTGTTCACGGAAATCCTAGCATCCTAACTCAGATTGTCTCTGAGAAATTTTTCCTAGGCCCCTGATTAGAAACAGCGTATTAAAACCAGTAGATGTACGGTGAATGACTTTAACAAAACGAATTAAAACAGGTAAAAACTAAACCCAAAATTTAATTTCACCAATTGTAGCTTTTATTACCGCATTTGGTGAAGCTGGGGTTAATAGAGTATTTAGATTAGTTTAATAAGGCTTAACATCAGCCGTGGGCAACAAAGTTGCGGCAATGGGTTAGTTTTGAAGCGCTAAACGAGAAGCTAACCGAGACATGCGGCTAAAGGCAGAAGGCAAAATTGCAGAAGGCAAAAGGCAAGGTTTTCTGTAAAAGACTTTCGATAATTTAAGTGCTTCAACTTTGATGACGACAACTCCTAAAGGCTAATGAACGCTGTGGTTAACCAGCTTGCTTATTGCCTGTGAGGGGCAAATTGCTTCAGCTTGTTTGCCAATGTCATATCCCAAAAGCGTTGACAATATTTTAGAGAACGCCTTCTAGCTTGAGCAGTTTAATAGTACGAGGCAAATTGAGTTTTAAGGCGGCTGCGATCGCCTGTAGCAAGCGCAAATTGGGCAAATCGGGCTGAAGCTGTTCGGCACGGCTGAGCGCTCGATCGGCTTGCCAAGGCTGCCAGCTATAAAGATGAACGAAGCCTAAGTAAGCCCAATTGTAAGGATTATCGGGGCTTAAGCGGGTAATGATCTCTAGGGTGGCGATCGCTTCAGGTGCTTTTTGCTGCAATATTTGAGCCAGTAAAAGTGAGTAGAGCCAGTCCAAACGATCGGGGCTTTGTGCTAGCCGATAGGTCATCGCTTGCTCTGTCTGGCGGAGATAATCCTGGGTGGCATCATACTGATTGATGCGCCCAACTTCGGCAAAGACAGGATCAATCGCGCCAGTCGGCAGACCGAGGGCTAACTGCCGTAGCACAGTAACGAGATCTAGCGGCGGCGATTGGGGTGGAGCCGCCAGGTTGGCTTGCAGATCAACCTGGACTGTAGGTAAGCTCAGCGCCCAGCTTTCACCCGTTCGCCGATTGAGATAACGGGCTTGAAGCTGGTAGCGCCCCGCCTCTAAGCCGTCGGGTGGGCGTATGGCTAAATATTCTGTTACTTGAAAATTTTGCTCCGAAGTGGCCTGATCGCGATCGACTTTTAGTTGCCCTAAGCCAATGGCGTGATCGCTGATCCAAACAGGGCGATCGCTGTTGTTTCCATTGAGGGGTTGCCAAGTCAGCAGCAGCAGCCCGTCCTGCAATGCCAACCCTGGGCCAATAATTTGATAAGTAATCGGGAAAATCTGCCCTGGCGTTAATGCTTCAGCTATGTCAACTGCCGTCACTTCAACGGCAGTTGGCGGTTGGCTGAGGGGTTGAACCTGAACCTGAGGAGACTTGCGGCGCAATAACCGCAGTTCGCTCTGATCGGGAAGCTGCCAACGCTGAAAAACCGATAGCGTATCAGCGGTTTCTAGCGCTTCTTTGAGGCGGGCTTGCCCAGCTTCAATACTGCCATAGTTGCCCTGATCGCCAGTTTTGGTTAAATACCAGTTCAGGTAGCGGCTATCTTGCAAGGCTGTTTCGGAACTAAACGAAAGTTGGCGACCGTTGACTTGAAACTGATCTAGCGCCCCATAAAAGTCCATATTTTGCGGATTGATCGCAAACGTATTGACCGCTAACCCCAAGGTTGATTGCAGATAAGGCATATCACGGGTAATCGCGTCAATCACAGCGGCATTCGGCCAGCGATCGCCTTGATAAGGCGGCCACTTGGCTACTTTAAGTAAGTTGGCATCTGGTAAGGCAAAAGCTCTAGCCAGCAAAAGCCCCGTCGAGAGCATCACCGCTCCCCACCGCAACCCCTGCCAGGGGCGAGAACGACCCAGCGTTAATCCACGAGCCAAAAGAATCGCCATCGCGGGGAAAAAGGCAATGATAATTCGCGGCTGCTTGTTGGGGCCGAAGGTGCCTAATAAATAGATACCGAGCAAAAAAGCCAGCAGCCATAGCCAACCCTGACGCGTTGCGCCCAAAAATAGCTTTTGGTTGGCAGGTTTTGAGCGCTCTACTGGCTCAGAAAGCCAGTAGCCACGAGCGATCGCCCCTAACCCCACTAACCAAGCCCCTAAGGCTGCTAGCAAGACTGGAGCAGACACAATCTCTGGCAAAACTTGTAGATAAAACAGCCAGCCCGCTAGCGTATTGAATTGAGGAGATTTGCGATAAATGACCCCCGCCTGGGCACCGCCAAAAGTAGTGGAGACGATAGTTAGCCAGTTAGTACTTAACCACGGCCAGATAACGACGGCAGCGATCGCCCCACCTATTACAATTTGCAGCAGCCACAGCCAGCGCCGCCGCCCCACACTCACCCCCACTGCCCACACCAGCGGCGGAATTACAAACAGCAACCCCGACGTTCGGGTCAACAAAGTTAGCCCCAGCGCTACCCCCCAAACGGGCACCCACCGCCATCGTTGCCGCTCTGTGGGGGCTGTCCACCAGTAAGTTAAGCTCATCAGCGCTACAGCAAACACAGCCGCCAGACCGAAGTCCAGCAAATAGGTAATCCGCAAAGCTGCCAGCGTAGGGGAAAGCAAACTTAGCCCTGCGGCCCACAGCCCAACCTGGCTACAAAACAGCCGCCGCCCCGTCAAGTAAATGCTGATCAGCATGACTGCAGCTAGGAGCAAGTTAACGACAACCGCTTGATCTGCCCCTGGGCCAAAGCCAAAGAACAAAGGAACTGTCAACAAATAAATCAGCGGGCCTCGCTGAGTTGGAGCCTGTTGCCATAACGTTTGCCACCAAGCCGCTGAAAAAAGCTGAGGCTGTTGTAGCACTCGCCAGTGGTTCATGGCGCGGCTGAGGTGATCACCTTGATCCCAGGCTGGCGGAGCCTGGTCTAGACGCAACCAGGTAATATCGACAACAACAACCAACAGCCACAGCAACCCCAGCACCAGCCAGGGCCTAAGGGAGAGGCGAAAGCGAGATAGCATAGTCTATATCAGTACCAGTCAGCCACTACTTAAAAATCGTCAATTAGCCACTCTGAAGCTCGCATCCCCAAATCAATCGGAATGCTGACGGCCTTACCCAAGCGAGGACGCTCTGGCGTTTGCTCAATATACTGCTGGATATAGGCTGTGCTACCCCACTCTTCAAGGTAGGTGGCTATGGCGTTTAGATGTTCAAGATACGCTGCTTCGTCCATGGGGAAAGAAGCCTGCTCAAGATAGCGCCACATTACTTGAAAAAAAACTTTGCCTTGAGCTTTGCGCAACTGAACATCAAAGGAATATCCCCATTTTTGCAGCAATAACGCTTGTAGCTCCTGTCCTGTCATAGTTCATTTAGCAGTACGCCGCACTCAAGAACAGCCTAATAACCTTATCAGCCCTCCGTTCAAGTCTGCAGCTAACAAGAGGTGAGAAAGCATTCAATTGTTTAAATTGCTTTACAAAGATGGGAAATTTTAGCCCGGTTAGCGCCCGTGGACTTTGTCTATCGCTGCTGGATGGACGGCGCTATAGTGACCAGAAATGCCCTATTGTAAAGCGTTTTTAAGCCTCTGCCCGCCTAAACGCGCCATAAACCATCAAAAAACTTGGCAAGACTCCGGCGAATGGCATGTTTGCGGGAGCAGCGAAATGTAATAATACCTGTAGAAAATCTGCAAACTTATTTCACAGACACTCATAAATCAGCGGAGTATACCTGTGGGGTAGTGCTGACAATCGGCAAGCAGTGCTCAAAACAGTTGAAATTGATTTGCTGCTTCGGCTAGTGATTTGGCCTGGAGTTTTGATACCTACATTTTGTTCTGAACGTTTATTTGCCTTAAATCATGACTCAAGCTTCTGGAACTCCGGATGTCCCTAACCTGGGACGCCGTCAATTCATGAATCTCCTGACGTTTGGTGCCGTGACGGGTACCGCTCTGGGTGCTTTGTATCCCATTGTGAAGTATTTTATTCCGCCTTCAAGCGGGGCGGCTGGTGGCGGCGTGACCGCAAAGGATGCGCTGGGCAACGATGTTATTGTCAGCGAGTTCTTAGAAGAACACGGCGCTGGCTCCCGAACCCTGGCTCAAGGCTTAAAGGGAGATCCAACTTATCTGGTGGTTCAAGAAGATGGGGCGCTAGCGAGCTACGGCATTAACTCTATCTGCACTCACTTGGGCTGTGTTGTGCCTTGGAATGCCAGCGAGAACAAGTTTATTTGTCCCTGCCATGGCTCCCAGTATGATGCTACGGGCAAGGTGGTACGCGGCCCCGCGCCTTTGTCATTGGCATTGGCTCATGCAGATGTGACTGAAGACGACAAAGTCGTTCTTTCACCCTGGACTGAAACAGATTTTCGCACGGGTGAAAATCCTTGGTGGGCTTAGCGGTAGGCGCTCTGCGCTATCAGGTTTTAGTTCGCTCTACGTCAATTGACTTGTTCGATTTTCCTATATTTAACTAATGAAGACTCAATTCTCACTAGTGCCTAGCCTGCGTCAGCTAGCTCCAACTGTTTTGCGAGGAAGTCTCATCGCGATCGCAGCTATTGCGGTTTTGCTGACAGGCGGTTTAGCGTTTCCCCAATCTGCCGCAGCTTATCCTTTCTGGGCACAGCAAAACTACGAAGTGCCGCGTGAAGCGACTGGCAAAATTGTTTGTGCCAACTGTCACCTGGCTGAAAAGCCTACCTATGTTGAAGTTCCCCAGGCAGTTTTGCCCGACAGCGTGTTTAAAGCTGTCGTCAAAATCCCCTACGACTTGGATACGCAACAGGTGCTAGGCGACGGCAGTAAAGGCGGACTCAACGTGGGTGCGATTTTGATGCTGCCTGAAGGGTTCACCATTGCGCCTCCAGATCGGATTTCTGAAGAACTCAAAGAAGAAGTCGGCAATACTTACTTTTTGCCTTATAGCGACGAACATCCAAACTGGACGATTGTTGGGCCGCTACCAGGCGAACAGTATCAGGAAATTGTATTTCCGGTGCTGTCTCCTGACCCGGCCAAAGACAAGGGCGTTGAATTTGGCAAGTACTCTGTTCACGTAGGCGGCAACCGTGGGCGCGGACAGGTTTACCCCAATGGCCAATCCAGCAACAATACGGCTTATAACGCCACTAAAGCAGGCACTGTTACTGAAGTAGAAGCAGGGGCTGATGGCGGCTATAGCGTTACCATTCAGCCGAGTGAGGGTGAAGCCATTGTCACTCAGATTCCGGTTGGGCCTGAGCTACTGGTAGCAGAAGGCGATGAAGTCACGGCTGGTCAAGCGCTGACCACTAATCCCAACATGGGCGGATTTGGACAGGTGGAGACTGAAATCGTGCTTCAAAGCCCTAATCGGATTAAAGGCTTGGTGGCCTTTTTGGCAGCGGTAACGCTCTCACAAATTATGCTGGTGCTGAAGAAGAAGCAGGTGGAGAAAGTACAAGCCGCCGAAATGTCCTTCTAGAAAGGCACAAAGCTAAATTAAGGGTGGGGATGGGCGAAGGCGTCTCATCCCCATTTTGGGTTTAAATTGGTTTGGTTGAAGCTTCACGTCAGGGTTACATCATCGTGAATTTTCCCGTAGCGGCGATCGCCTGCCTAAACTAGAGAATATAAGATGAATGCGGACTCAAGGCTGGTTGCAGGCAAGCAGCTACCAACGGCTTGTTTGAGTTTGGCTGCAAACCCACATCATTGGCTGTTTCAGAAGGATTACGGTGCTCAAAACACGTCAAAAAGTTCACCTAGTTGAAGACGAAACCAAAACCCTACTGCGCTGGGCGGCGGCGATCGCAGAGTCTAGCGAAACCTACTTTGCGAAAGGGCAAAAGCTAGCACGGCGACTAGGGGCGCATTACCGCCGCGATGGCTTGGCTGAGTTAGGCTTTTGGACGCCTGAACTCGTTAGCGATGTGATCCAATCCGAAAGCCAGTTAGATCTAGAGGTTTTTACCCCCATAGAACCGATCGATTTCAAGATACCTGAACAGGCAGTTCGCTTTCGCCGCGATCGCCTGCCCGTAATGAAACAGGGTGAGTTTATTTGGGCTGTTGTTTCTGGTATGCGTCCGGGGACGCGAGAGCAAGCAGGTTCCTTTTACTGGCTGCGCTATGTGGATGCGGAAAACCGGATTCATATCATTCGTGATCCGTTGGCCTATTCTTTGCCCTATGGCGTTTTTGCCCCAGCCGAGTTTTATGATATGCGACGGCTGCAGCGCAACCGCGCCGACATGGCTTACTTACGGCGCACATCTGCCCCGCCTTCGGTACCCGATGCGCCGATTCCCCGCGTCGCTGACCCCATCAATATTTTGCAAATTCACGTCAAAACGGCTTCTCCAGAAGGTAGCTTGGAAGGTTTGACGCGGATTTATCAGCAAATCTCGGAAAAGCTGGCTCACCAAACGCCGTTGACGCCTTTTGAGCAAACCTATGCAGGCTTCGACGCTGTACAGCTTCTGCCCATTGAACCCACAATTGAGTATCGTCGTGAAGACGACAACATCGAGCACGAATTTTTTGCCATCCATCCAGAAAGCTCAGTAGAAGCCAGCGATGATGACGCGGATACTAGCCCTGAGCTTAAAGTCATTTTGCGCAAGCCAGACACGCAAAACTGGGGCTACGACGTCCCGATTTTAGGGTCTGCCGCCACCAACCCGGCTGTGCTTGGCAGTTTGCGCCCTGATGAATTGGTTGATTTCATTGCAACGCTGCACAATTTTTCGGCAGGGGCGATCAAAATTATTTACGACTTGGTCTACGGCCACGCCGACAACCAATCTTTAGAGCTGCTAACTCAGCAGTTTTTCAAAGGCCCCAATATGTACGGCCAAGACCTCAACCATCAGCTCCCCCAGGTTCGGGCGATTCTTTTAGAGATGCAGCGGCGCAAGCTCAACACGGGTGCCGATGGTATTCGAGTAGATGGTGGCCAAGACTTTCGCTTTTTCAATCCTTTAACGGGCATCGTCGAGCAAGATGACGCTTACTTGCTGGCGATGAGCGATGTCGTACAAGAAATTAATGGCTGTCGGCGGCTGATGTTTACGATTTTTGAAGACGGTCGCCCTTGGCCTCAAGCGGGCTGGGAAGAAATCTCGACTTACCGAGAACTGATTGAGCTAAAGCCAGAATCTTATCAGTGGGGGCCGCTGATTTTTGCTCATAACACCCCTACTTTGCAAGGTTTTTGGGATCGCAAGTGGCGGCGCGTCTGTGAAGTGATTTTTCAAGGCGATCACTGGATTACAGGCTGTGGTAACCATGACACAGTGCGGCGAGGCAATCAGGTTGAAACCAGCGAAGCCATTAACTGGAATCTAGGCAAAACGCTTCCCCAAGTTTTGCACAAGGCTTATAACAATCCTGCGACTCAGGTTTGGGTACATGGGTTTTGTCCTGGATTACCGATGGATTTCTTAAATGCGCTGATCGGTACCCCGTGGGGTTTCTTTCGTAATACAGACGATCGATATGGAGTCAAAGTCGTTTCTGAAGAAGTCAGCTTTTTGGACTGGGAAATTGAGCCAGCCATGTATGACCAGCCAGATGCCTTTGCGCGGTTGAAAAAGCTGGGGTTTAACGATTTTGATCAGCTACGCGACTTTGCCCAAGCCCTCCGCTTAGCCATGATTGAGACTAACTACGACCTCACCGCCGTGGCGGAAATTTGCCAGCATTGTCTGGGCAACTCTGATGAAGTTTGCGAAGTGCCAGTTTTAGAAGAGCTAAATGAACCTGGCTTACCTCGGTTTTTAGCGACGTTGGATGTGCCTAAGCTGAAGGCGTTTGCCATGGCCTTTATGGAAGATGGCCATGATATGTGCAACGTGAGCCGCTATGCCGGAAAAATTGATCCGGCTGTGAGTCAATTTAGCTGGCAACTGCGCGAATATCGGCGGCAGCATCCCTGGCTGCACGAAAATTTGACCGGACGCGATCGCTTTAATCGCATTAGTGACGACGCGCGAACGATCTTCTACGGTATTCGGATTGAACCGCATCCGTCTGCTAATCGTCCGCCCCAGCAGGTTGTGATGATTGCCCACATGGGGGGCGAACCGATGGAAGTGACCCCAGGGGATTGGTTACAGCTAGATATGGCACAGTGGCAGGTTGCGATCGCCTCGCCAGAACTGCATCAGCAAGACCTCAAAGATCTGCGTGCGTTTGTCCTGAGCGATGGTCAGGGTATTCTGCTAGAGCCTGTGGTTCAAACGACTGCCGACGAAGAGGTAGCCTCAGCTGCGATCGCTAGAAGTCTAGAGCTATCGTCTAGTGCCCCTATCTTTATTCCGTAGGTGGGGGGCTAAAAGGGATCTTTGGGGGCGAAGCTTCTAGGCTTTGTTGCAGCAAGGCAAAGGCGATTTGCAAATTAGCCTGCGTCCACAACAACGGTGTCGCATCGTTAGCAATGTACTGGCCGTTTTGCAGGTAATAAAGCTCCGGGCATTTTAGCGCCCCTTGGGGACAGTCATCCCCGGTCAACTGCCCCAAGGCGCGGTTGAAGTAGTGGGTTTGCTGTTGTCGCCATTGGGGTTGGCGATCGCGCTGAAACTTAAGGCCAAAAATGGCTGAAAGTATTGGATCAAAAAGACACCACTGCGCCTCTTCACCAAGGGTTAAGCGCCGACCTTGTTGGCTGAGCCACTGTTCGCGATCGCGCGAAAGGGTAGTGCGAATATTTTCGGGTAGGTCTTGGTAATTTCGGCACCAAAAAGAATCGTTTAGATAGCGCCGCACGCCATAGTTGCCCTGCAAATGGGTAATTACCGCCGCTAAAATTTCGTCGGCCATTGCGTCTGAAACTATCTGCAAAGGATAGATTAAAAAGAGCAGCGCCGCGTCATAGCGTCTGCCTTGAGGGGCTGGCTGAATGCACTCTGCGGGCAAAATCGCCGCTAAAGCCGTCTCACCTTTGGCAATTAAACTATCCAGAGTGGCAACGCTTAAAGCAGGATTCACCCCACCAACGTTGGTTTGCCAGCGTTGCCAAATAGATCGAAAGGCGTTTAAGGCGGCAACCACCGTTCCGATGCTAGTGGCAGAAATTTTGCGCGCTTCTTCCCAATGGCCGCTATCGAGATCTTGCCAGTAAGCAATCGCTTCAAAATAAAGGGCGAATAGGGCTAAAACTTCTAGGTCTGAGGGTTGGAGAGCGATCGCATTGGCGTTAACCAACAAACTATAAAACCAGAGAAAATAGCCCAAAGCGTCATTTTGGGCATGCTGCCAGGGTTGGTCAATTTCTGTCAGCGTTTGGCCGTTAAAGCGAACATGAGGCCGCTGCATGACATCATTGGGATCAGCTTGATGGTTGATAATTTTTTCAAAGCGCCAGCGGTGCTTTTGAAAGTAACGCATCAAGCCTTGGGCGGTTTTGACAGCGATCGCCGTTTGCCCCCTAATGTAATGGCTATAGGCCAGATAAACATTGTCTCTTACCCAAACGCTGGCATAGCCAGTGTAGGCCGTTGTTGCTGATACTGCTGCCGCTGGAAACAGACCATTGGCCAAAATCGGCAATTGAAAAACGCCCTGGCCTTGCAGAAAGGTTTGAAGCGATCGCAGGGTTTCAGCCTGATATTCAAACTGGACAAAATCTAACAGTCTTTCGTTGTGAAAGATCATATCAACCCTGAAAACAACTCACGTCTTGGAACGGGGCAAAGACGCTTTTAGCGAGTTTCAGAATCTAGGTGAGGCTGATCGAGCAATTGTTCTGTAGGTGGCTGTAGCAGTTCTGGCTCGACCGTTAGCAGTGGCTCCGATGGCGGTTCCCGCAACAAGCGACGCGCATCCGTTTCGATCTGCTCGTACCCGGTTTCAAAAAATCGCTCAGCCCTAGTCGGCGAAAATAACCCGTTAATGACCTCAGGCGGAATGCTTTCTCCTGACGGTGGCACGATGGGTGATAAAGATTGTGCCCGTGCTGGATAGGCAATACCCACGGCTGCTAAACCCAGCCCTAAAACACACCGCTGCAACTGACAAAAGTTTTTAGCCGCGATCGCATTTTTCATCCTTCCCTCCGGCTGGCTTGGCAGCAGTCCTATACGTCTATTTTAAGAAAAGGCTAGATATCGCCCTCTCCCTCAAAGAGGGTTTTTAGCGGCAGCGCTTTTAGCTGATAAGTTTCTCGCAAATAGCGGGCTAACACTTCATTTTGACCGTGTGTAACATACACAGTCTGTGCCCCCGTTTGCAAAATCGTCTCAATTAGACCTGGCCAATCGGCATGATCAGACAACACAAAACCCCGCTCATATCCCCGCCGCCGCCGCGCCCCGCGTACCGCCATCCAGCCAGAAGCAAAAGCTGTTTGCGGTTGTTTAAAACGTTTCATCCAAGTAGAGCGATGACCAGACGGGGGAGAAAGCACCAAATCTCCGGCATAGGCATAGTCGCGAGGCATGTCAGCCGTAGGAATAGTTGGCAACATCGCCACCCCCTGCGCTCGGTAAATTTCGTTGAGGGTTTCGATCGCCCCATGAACGTAAACCGGGCGTTCAGTCAACTGAGCCAACTCTGCCAGCACCCGTTGAGCCTTGCCAAAGGCATAGCAAAACAAAATTGAAGCGCGATCGCGATCCGACTGCCACCACTGGTAAATCTGTTGAACCGTTTCTGGCCCTGTCTGCCAGTGGTAAATGGGCAGGCCAAACGTGGCTTCAGTGATAAACGTATCGCAGGCCACAACTTCAAACGGTTCAGTGGTGGGGTCAGCATTGCGCTTGTAATCGCCCGAAATCACCCAAACTTCGTCTTTGTGTTCAATGCGGACCTGGGCTGAACCTAAGACATGCCCTGCGGCATGAAACGATACCCAAGTGTCGCCAAACTTGAGCTTTTCGCCGTACTGTACGCCTTCAAACCGGATGTGTGTCCCTAGGCGCTTTTTGAATACCTCTGCTGAAACTTGGGTGGCCACGTAACGGCTAGACCCGGCGTGGGCATGGTCGGCGTGGGCATGGGTAACTAACGCCGTCTCTACCGCTTGCCAAGGATCAACATAAAAGTTACCGGGTTCGCAGTAAAGCCCTTCTGGACGAACCGTAATTAAAGACGACATAGCCTTTCGTTGAGGGGTGCCCCCCTCTAAAGCTGAGGCCAAAACGACGCAAGCCAGCGATGAGAGGCTTAGTTTATCCTAATGCTTTTAATGCTTTTTCCGGGTGTCCTGAAGCGAGCCTCTCTATTTCACGCGTCCTCGAAATCGCACAAACCCATAAGAGGCAGGGGCGGGGGCGGGTGAAACAGAGGTTGCATAAGGTAACGTGCCCAAATCGATCACAACTGCGCCGTTGATATTGCGGTTGTGACTATTACCATCTCCCTCGCAGTCAATGCCTGGAAAGGTCGTGGCAGGGTCAATGCCGGGTGGAAAATAGTGGCCGCCGTCGCCGTCAGCTAGGTTCGTGAGCGCAACTGTTTGGTTCCCCTGGCTGAGGACAATACCGCGATCGCCTGTCGGCAAACCGCTAGGATCAGCGCTAAAGCTTTGGTTAAAGGCTTGGGGAACAAACGTAGTATGGGTGGGGATGTAGTCACAAAGCAACACATTCTCGGCATTGACCTCCCCGTTAGAAAGAAAGTAGATGGTGTACTCTATTTCGTCTCCTGGCATGACGCTGCCCCCGTCAATGCCGCCGAGTAAATAGCTTTCGATTGGGGTAGGCCAAGGGTTGCTGGCGTTATCGCTAGGATAACCACTTTCATTGACATAGCCGTCTAAAGCATCCCCCTCAAGCGTGTTGTGATCCCCGTTGATGGCCGTAATTCGCTTGACTAAAAGAACCTTAGGTTCGCCGCTGCTCGCCGCTGCTATCTTGAGGGTGCTAATTGCCTCGTTGCTGGCTAGCCCGGTATCGTCGGTTACCTTAACGTTCAAAATGCGATCGCTCATATCAGCAGCCGTCGTCTCAAACCGAACTAACTCAATAGCCGCTGCATAGTCGGCTAGGCTGGCTAAACCTTGCAACCTGATCTGGGTAGCTGTTGAGCTAGGATCGAGTGCAACCCCACTGGGTAAGCTGCTGAGATCGATAGTGAGTTGATCGCCAGGGCGAGCATTGGTAAGAACAATCGTTGCGCTTTGTAGCTCGGTGCTATCACTATCGGCAGGGAGGGTATCGGTGTCGGCAATGGCAATGGCTGCGCCACCTAGCGTATAGACAGACTGATAATCGCGACCCGTTTTGCCAGAGCTATCATCGCCGTCTAAATCAAGCGTGGGTGGGCGTAAAGTGCCATTTCTTAAATAAATGCCGCCCCCTGCCACTAAATCAAGACCACCTTCGCCTGAAGCCCCAGACGTGGTGGTGGGGAAATTAGTCAGGTTAACCAGGTCGTTGTTGGTGAGGCTACTCGAAATGTCGTTTGGAAACAAAGCATATCCGTATATTTTTTGATTAGCCGCTACGCCCAAATCTGATACCGAAATATAAACGCCGTCAACGGGTTGAGAAGAAACCAAATGAGAGGGTCTAAAGTTAGTTTCGCTTTCTTCTCGGCGCATGACGGCGGTTCGAATGTTGTAGCCGCTGTAGCCCCAAACTGAACTATCAACAGAAACAACCTGGCCAAAAGCGCTGGGGTTACCATTGCTATCTAGAGCCGTAATCGCAGCAATTTTAAAGGGATCGTTACCGCCGCGCTCCAAAATTAAAAAGCCAATATCGCCTAAATTGGCGCTAGGAACCGATAAACCGGATGAAACAATGTAGTCAATCCGCTCAACGTTGTTACTCGCAACGCTATTGTCATTTGAAAAGGCGTTGTCAATCCCCCGATTAGAAATCCGACTCAGCATGGCAGTCGTCATATCATCGACGTAAGTAGAACGAATTTGCTGGTTGCTACTGCCTACTGTTTCAAAAAAGACAAGTTGTCGCTCTCCAACGGCTCCATTGCCATCAATTCGCTGAAACTTGAGTTGGTCAGCCAGTTGAATTAAAGAAAAGCTTTGACTACCTGCCTGAAAGCCTGTGACAGCCAAATCGTCAGTGCTGCCTGCGCCAAATTCTAAAGTGATGGCGCTGCCACAACCGGAAGAATAACTGCTGGTATTGCAAGGGTCGGCGACTGTGGTGCTATAGGTGCTGCTAGTGCCGTTTTGATAGGTTGCATTCAGGCTGGTGATGGGTACTTGGGCGATCGCAGGTTGAACCATGAGCATCGCCATTGAACCAATGCTACCAGCCATTAGCCAGCGGTTTACTGAAACACTTACCCCCTGAGTCAAAACAGATAGACCGTTTTTCTGAACCTGTTTTGGAAAAAGCGCGTTTCTAAACATGGCCTGAGATTTTCACTATAGACAGGTTCACTTACTTACTTAAGTCGTTTTGCGTATAAATTGAGACTTAAGCTAGGTATTTGTCTATAGTTTAACCGTTTCAAATCAGCGGGTAATCCGCCAACCCTTCGGCAAAATCGCTGATTCTTTGGCAACTTATCGATGCTGGAATCAGTTTAACGATGTCGGTGCTTGACTCGTCTGTCGGCTCGGTGATCTCTGCACCTCCCTGAAAATACCTGCGTGCGATCGCGTTTTGCCTATTGGCTCTGCTGTGCTAAAGCAGGCTGGGCGATCGCGAACTCACGCCAAAACCCATAGCGCTATCTGACTGGGTCGCTTGAGAGCTGGCTCAGCCAAACCATAAGACTTTGAAGCGGGCGATCGCCTACCCTAGCCTAAAATTTGATAGCCGCTTCAGCCTGTCTACCGCCTGCTGGTCGGGTCGAGTTGAGGCAGAGCGGGTATGGCTCACCCTACTCTCTGCAGCAAAAAGTCACTATTGACGCCGATCGCTTATTGTCCTAAACTCAGCCATTAAGCTGTGGCAGTCCAA